>JAWXBP010000141.1 GCA_034440135.1 Planctomycetia bacterium | reverse complement strand
GTTGGAACTCGGAGCGCCGTTGCCGCATCGCGACGTGCAATTGGTGCGCGACGCCATGCGCAGCCGCCTGTCCGAGGCGTTTCGCACCATGCAACCTGCCGACGCAGCATCGATCCAAGTGACGCCGCGCAGAATTCCCGGAGCGGCAGGAAGTGCGCCGATCCGGCCGGGCGAGTTGGACTGGGTGAATCAGCGCCTCGTCAGCGCCGAGCACGTGGTGTTCGGCAAGGAAGCCAAAGGAGGCTGCCGATTTTGCCATACCTTGGAGGAGCGTGATTCCGGGTTGAGCGTCACACCGACGGCGATTCCGGATCGGTGGCAAACACACGCTCGGTTCAATCACGCGAGTCATCGCCTATTGGATTGTGGGGCGTGTCACGATCGCGCCACAGGTAGCACGGCGACGGCAGAAATTCTGTTGCCGGGCATCGCGATCTGCCGTGAATGCCACGGCGCGTCCGCCTCGAAATCAGGTCAGGCCGGCGATCGCTGCGTGGAGTGTCATGATTATCACGATCATGGCCAGGACACACTGGCCGGCAGGCTGGGATTGAACCTCGAACCCGTCGGCGTACGGCAGCGCACCAGCGCGACCGCTGACGAGGCGGTGCAACCATGAGCGTGGCGCGTCAATTCGTGAAAGCGTCGCTAGTCGCCGCGTGGGCCACGGTAGGAATTGCCTGGCTCGCCACAGCGCCGCGCGCCGACGGGCCGGAGGAATTGACGTTGCCAGCGGCGAATGCGGCACAGCCAAGTCAAGCCAAGTGGGTCGGTGTCGGCGGGTGCGCCGCGGCGGCCTGCCATGGCGGCGAAGTGGAGAAACCGCGCGGCGAGTACACAACGTGGATCTCGCGCGATTCCCACTCCCGAGCCTACTCGGTCCTGTTCAACGAAACGTCGCTCCAGATGGCGCGGCAGTTGGCCGGCGGCGACGCTTCGAGGGCCCTGCCGCCGCATGAGGATCGACGTTGCCTGGCATGCCATGCGCCGACGGGGCCTGATTCGGAGCGATCACCGCAACTCGTCGGCGACGGCGTCGGCTGCGAAGCCTGCCACGGCGCGGCGGACAAATGGGCCTCCGCACACTCCACGATCGACTGGAAGAGTCTGGCACCGGCAGAGAAAGCGACAAAACGCAAGCAGTTGGGCATGACCGACACGCGCGACGTATTGGTCCGCACCCAGCAATGCGTCCGCTGCCACGTTGGCGAAGGTGAGGCCGACGTCACGCACGACCTGATCGCGGCCGGTCACCCGCGACTCAGTTTCGAGATGGGCACGTTTCACGATCAAATGCCCAAGCACTGGTCGCACGAGGCGGAACGAAGTGCCGACCGGGCCTTCGAAGCCAAACTCTGGGTAGTGGGACAGTTGACCGCGGCGGCGGCGCATTTCGAACTAATCGCCGCTCGTGCGGAACGGGGCAATAGGATTGAATTCGCCAATTACGACTGCTATGCGTGCCATCATGAGTTGCGCGCGCGCGGCACGCGACCACAGAACACGCCTGGCGAGACGCATGGCGCGTTGCGATTGCTGACTTGGTATGTTCCAGACAAGGGTCTCTGGGATGTGCTTCGCGATGAGGATACGAAAGCGATCGTGGCGCTCGAATCCGACCGGGCCGCATTGCTCGCGCGATTTTTGGCCGACCATTTACGCGGCTGGGCACTGGAGCAGCAGTTACTTCGCCAATGGGGTCGCGACGACATCGAGGAAATTCTGAAGAAGCTGGCCGCCACGCCGCCAGAGCACGCTACTTGGGACCAGTGCACGCAATGGTATTTGGCCATCGTGGCCACCGAACGCGCGCGGTTGGATCATTACGACGCGCCGCCCTTGGGCGCAGCGGCGGAGCGTGATCAGCACGTGCAATTGCAGTTGCAGGCAATCAAAGAGTTGCTCAATTTCTCGGCCGGCGACGCGAATCACGTGTTGAATAGCCCGCGAGACTTTGATCCCCAGGCATTTACCGATGCCGCACAACGCTTGAGCAAGTTGCTTCAAGAACGCAAAGCGTCGGGAGGTAATCCATGACGCGAACGCGAGCCGGACTGCTTAGCGCTTCGGCAATGCTTGCGCTGGTTGTGCTTGCTTGGCCGTCGGTGAACGCCGCCGACCTTGCTGGGAAAGCCGAGCTGGCCGTGGCTGATGCGAACAGTGAGCCGTTGTATTCCGGCGTCTTCGCGTGCTTGGGCTGCCACAGCGCCGGTGAGCAGTCGCCCTATGTCGAAAGCCTGGCGCTCGTGCGGATGGACGAAGTACGAGTGTGGCACGAGCAGGACAAGCACAGTCTGGCGTATTGCGTGCTATCAGGCGAACTCGGACGACAGATGTCTGAGAGGCTGGGCGTCAATGTAACGACGGCCAAGGAATGCTTGGCCTGCCACGCGCCGCGTCATGAGCAACGGAGCGCCGATTCCAATGCACCGCCCAACTACAAGCTTTCCGAAGGCGTATCCTGCGAAGACTGCCACGGCGGCTCGCGCGGTTGGCACCGGCTACATGTCTTGAAAGACCAATGGCGCGAACTGTCGCCGGAACAAAAACAATCGCACGGGATGAACGACCTCCGCGATCCGCTGACGCGGGCGAACGTGTGCCTCGATTGCCATGTCGGCAACGCGAAAGAAGGCCAGATCGTCACGCACGCGATGTACGCCGCCGGACATCCGCCGCTCGCGAGCATCGATATCGTCGCCTACGCCAACGACATGCCGCGACATTGGCGAACGCCGGGTGAACAGGCCGAGCGCGGCGCGGCGCGGGTCGAGACGGATCCAATTGCGGACGCGCGCATGGCAATGGCGGGCCATCTAGCTGCGGGAGAACGTTCGCTGCGGTTGGCTACTCGCGCTTACGAGGGCCTGCCTGACTTCGCGAACTTCGATTGCGACGCTTGTCATCATGAATTGTCGTCGCCGAGTTGGCGGCAGGCGCGGCTCACGCGCGGTATGCCTGGGCGACCGATGTTCCGAGAGTGGCCGTTGCAGATGGCGGCGCTGACATCGGAACTTGTGGCCGCGGATGGATCGAATGACACCGTACGTGGCTCGCTCAACGAAATCAGCGGAGCGCTCCAGTCGCGTCCCTTCGGCGGCGATGGGAAAGCAAGCGCGGCAGCTGCGCTCGCCCTGGCCGACATGTGGGCACGGCAAGCGGAAAAACTCGCCGCCGCTGGCCAGCAGCCATCGGATAGCAAGCGCTGGACCGACGCGATTTTGGAGCGAGCCCTCGATTCCCAGCAGCCGCCGGACTACGATACAGCGCGGACCTTGGCCTGGTTGCTGAAGTACGCAGTGAGTACGCCAAGCGACGAAGCAAACACCGAGGCCGAAGTCGCGTGGAATGAACTCGACAGCCAGCTCGGACTATCCATCCCGCACGGCAGCGCGTCTTCTGTAGCCGAGGTCTGTGACCTCGGCGGAGAGGACGTCGACAACGGACCGGCGCTGCAAGGCACAAACCGTCGCACGCAACCGGCAGCTACGAGACCGGCCACCGTATCTCAAACGCTCCCGCAAACATTACGCGCCAGAGCGAACTACGATCCAGTGAAATTCCAGCAAGCCATTCAGCGATTCGCCGATAGCGCCCGAACTCGATAGTTCGTTGGCGTGGGCGATTGCATCGTCACCTCTCAAACCCCGGCGTGCGCCCATGGCCCGAATCACCTTTCATGGCGCGGCCGAGACCGTGACCGGCTCCAAATACTTGTTGGAGGCCGGCGACACGAGCGTGCTGATCGATTGCGGGTTGTTTCAGGGGTTGAAGGAGTTACGCCTACGCAACTGGGCCGCGTTGCCATTCAAGGCCTCGACCGTCGACGCCTGCGTGCTGACGCACGTGCATATCGATCACGTCGGCTACCTGCCGAAGTTCGTGCAACAGGGCTTTCACGGCCCAGTGTATGGCACGCCAGTGACGGTGGAATTGTGCGATCTGATGCTATACGACTCTGCCAAGAACCAGGAATCGGACGCCGAGCATGCGAACCGGCACGGATATACCAAGCATCACCCCGCCCAGGCGCTCTACGACGAGCATGACGTGACTCGGACGCTCAAGTTGTTGCGACGCCAATCGCTCGGCGCTTGGTTCCAGGCCGCCGGTCCGATCTGGTGTCGGTATCACGACGCCGGGCATCTGCTGGGCAGCGCGATGATCGAAGTCGAGATTCGCGATCAATCGCCGCCGTTACGCATTCTATTTTCGGGCGACGTCGGGCGTTACAACGCGCCGCTGTATCATGATCCGTCGCCGCCGACTGCGTGCGACTATTTGATTTGCGAGAGCACCTACGGCAACCGCGATCATCCGGAAGAGGCGATTCTCGACCAACTCTGCGAAGTGGTGCTGGCGGGCAACGCGCGCGGCGGGGTGTTGCTCACCGCGTCGTTTGCCGTGGGGCGCGCACAGCAATTCGTTTACCTCATGGAGATCCTGATCGCGCAGGGCCGCATCCCGGAGATGCCGATCTATATCGACAGCCCTATGGCGGTCGACGCCACGCACATCTTTCAGACCTACCGTGCGGACCACGATCTCGCCGAAGGCAAGCTGCGCGGCAAGGGGAGTGAGCTTTTCGGTCCGAACGTGCAGTTAGCCCGCAGCGCCGAGGAATCGAAGCGGATCAACATCGAAAAAGGCCCAGCGATGATTATCGCCTCTTCCGGGATGATGACGGGCGGGCGGATTCTCCATCATCTCAAGCAGCGATTGCCGGACCCGAAGAACACGATCGTGCTTGGCGGCTTTCAAGCCATCGGCACGCGCGGGCGGCAACTGCAGGAAGGCGCGAGATCGATTCGCATTCATGGCCGCGATATCCCAGTGCGAGCAAACATCGCATCTGCATCGAGCCTCAGCGGCCATGCGGGGCGGAGCGAGTTGCTACGCTGGCTCGCCGATCTCCCCGCGCCGCGGCAAGTGTTCTTGACGCATGGCGAAAAGGCGAGTTCGGAGTCGTTCGCGGCGGCATTGCGCACGACGCGGCAATGGGATGTCGTAGTTCCACGGATGGGGCAGGCTTTTGAGTTGTAGCGGTCTCGTTCGCAGCTACCACGATTAAGCCCAGGGAAGGCCACCCGAGACGTGCGCCTTGGCATTCGTCTCTTAGGGCCTTCCCTGGGCTTTTTACTTGTTACATACTCCGTTGCAGGAGCTACGCCGACTTACTACTGAATCTCCACATCGTCGCCGGGGCCGCCGTCGAGGACGTCGACACCCGGTCCGCCGAGCAGCACGTCGTCACCTTCGCCGCCGAGGAGCACGTCGTTGCCGTCGCCGCCAACGAGGATGTCATCATCTGCGCCGCCATCGGCGGTGAGTTGAATCCCGGACGCCGCGAGTCCCGAGGCCTCGACGACATCGTCGCCCGCCAAGGCGTTCACCGTCAGACGATCATTCGCCGACTCGGCGCCAGTGATGTTGATCTGCGCGGCCAGACCGAGTACGGAGACGCCGGACGCATCGCCGACGACCAAGGCGATATCATCGCCGTTGGTGCCTTGGACGATCACATTATCCGCTTGACCGTCGCCAGCGTTGCCGCCAATGGTCGAGGCGAGGCGAAGATTCACTTCCGTTACGTCGGTGCCGGAGAGGTCATTGACGACAATGCGGTCCGCGCCTCCTAAGGCGTTGAAGTTGACCGCTTCGACGTCGTTCAAATCCATGACGACGTTGGCGACGTTTCGCAAGAACAACACCCGGCCGCCGTTGGCCAGGATATCGATATTCTCCGCGATGTTCGCGCCGTTGAACTCCATCTTGTCGAAGCCGTCTTGGCCTTCGAGCGTGTCATTGTCGTCGCCCGGATTCCAGACGAAAGTGTCGTCGCCGGCGCCCATCAAAGCGGTGTCATTGCCGTCGCCGCCGTTGAAGAGGTCGTTTCCTTCGCTGCCCAGGAAAATGTCGTTCCCCAGTCCGCCATTCATGGTGAGTTGAATGCCGTCGGCTTCGAGCGAAATGGCGTCGATCACATCGTCGCCGCCCAGTCCGTTGAGTGTGAGCCGGTCATTCGCCACTTCCTGGAAGAAGATATCGACGGCCGCTTGCAGTCCGAAGACGTTGACTCCACCGGCGTCTCCAGCGACGCCGAAGTTGTCCGCGCCGTTGGTGCCATTGACCGTGACGGTGTCCGCGGCGCCATCGCCGTTGCCATTGGGTCCGCGGAGGTCGAGGCCGACTTTCGTGACGTCGGTGCCCGACAGATCGCCGACGACGATATTGTCCGCGCCGCCCAAGGCGCGGAAATCGATTGCTTCCACGTCGTTGAGGTCCATCGTCACGTTGGCCACGTCGCGGAGAAACAGGGCACGCCCGCCATTGGCGATGATGTTGATGTTTTCGCTCGCGCCAGAGCCGAAGAATAACATCCGGTCGGCGCCGTCCTGGCCTTCGATAGTGTCGTTGCCATCGCCCGGATCCCATTGGAAAATATCGTTGTCGGCGCCCATAAAAGCGACGTCGTTGCCGTTGTCGCCAAAAATAAAGTCATTGCCATCGCCGCCGAAGAACGTGTCGGCGCCTTGCGAGCCGAGCAACGTGTCGTTGTTGGCGCCACCGTCGATGGTCAGCTTGATCACGCCGGCCGGCAGCGTCGTCGCCGTTACGCCATCGTTGCCGCCAAGCGTGTTGATGACGAGCGCGTCGTTCGCGCCTTCCGAGTTGGTGATGTTCACCAACGCCGGGAGTCCGACGACGGCAACCGACGTGCCTGCGCCGAAGACGTCGACAATGTCGTTGCCATTCGTGCCGTTCATAATCACGACGTCCGCCTGCCCGTCGCCGGCCGTCCCGCCGATCGTCCCGGCCAGGTCGATGTTAATCTCGGTCAGATCCGTCCCGGTCAAATCGTGGACCGTGGTGGTATCCGTATTGCCGAGCGTATTCAGATCGATGCTCTCGACATCGTTCAAATCCATCACGATGCTGCCGAGATTGCGCGTAAACAGCACGCGACCGCCGTTGGCCGAGATGTCGAACACCTCAGCTCCGGCCGAACCGTTAAACAGCATCGCGTCGGATCCGTCCTGCCCCTCAACGACGTCGCTACCGTCGCCCGGATCCCACTGGAACGTGTCGTCGCCGGCGCCCATCAGCGCCGTGTCGTTGCCCTGTTGTCCGTCGATGAAGTCGTTGCCATCGCCGCCGATCAACAAGTCGACGCCGTTGCTCCCCAGCAACGTGTCATTGCCCGTACCGCCGTCTACCGTGATCTGAATCAACGCCGCCAGATTGCCCGTCGCGGAGAACGAGTCGTCGCCGCCATTGGCGTTGACGGTTAGCTTCTCGCTGGTGCCGATATCGATTGCGAACGGCGCCGGGTCGATTCGATCGAACCGCACGCGCGTGCCGTTGGCCGTGGTCGTGAAGACTTCCGCGCCGTTGCCGCCGTTGACTTCGACGGTATCAACACCGGCGCCGCCTTCGTTCAGGTCGGTATCATCGCCGGAGTTCCAGATCATCCGATCATCGCCCCCTTGGCCGAACGCCAGGTCGTCCGCGTCGCCGCCAGTGAGAATGTCGTTGTCGTTGCCGCCGAAGAGTTGATCGAAGCCTCCCTTGCCGAGCAGCGTGTCGTTGCCATTCTGGCCGAAGAGCTGATCGTTCCCACTGCCGCCGGTGAGCGTGTCGTTACCGACGCCGCCGTAGATGAACGCCTGCGGCAGCGCGCCATTGGCCTCATTGAGCGTCAGGGTGTCGTTGCCGGCGTTCCCGAAGAGTTGGATCCGCGTCGTGTTCGCCACAGTGGGCGTGCCACCGATGATATTCACCGCACCGCCATTGACCAGCAATTGTCCGGCCGCGTTCCGGCTGACTTCGATATTGTTATCCAGATTGTCACCGACGATCGCCAGAGAGCCTACGTTCGGGATAAACAGGGCGTTCACGGCCGGAGTGATGCGGGCCGACAGGGTCTCGAACGTCGCGGCGCGGCGCTTCGCCGCCGGCATGTTGCGCCGTACACGACCGGACAACCATTGAATCCAAGTGCTTCGCGACATGGGGCGGCCTCTTCGTTAATGGGGACAATTGGACAGGAGTTATCGCGTGCGGCGCGACGCTTCGTGGCAGACGCCGCCGAATTGTCAGGTCGGGCGGCGAACTGCGAAGGCGAGCGGACAGGGCCTGACGGCCTTGTCCTTCCACAGCCTTCTTCGCGGGAATCACGGCTCTGTGACAGACTCGGCAAAAAAAATTTCGGACGTGTTCTCAAGTGAATCGAAATCGTCGCCTGGGACCGGTTTAATACCACAGCCAAAAGCGGTGCGCAGTCGGTGGAGTGCGCTTGCCAGCGGAGGCGTGGCCGCCTCACACTGGCGACAACGCGTGGGTACAATGGGGGGAATCCCCAAGGCGGCTGGCGGCGGCCAGAGTCGGATCAAAAAAAGCAGTACGCAAAAATTGCACGCCGTGGAACAGGGCAGGAGAGCCCGGCGACGGAAGGAATGAGCTATGCCACCAGAAGACTCGGGCGCGGAACCAGAATTGTTCGCCGCGCCGGAGGAACGCGTGGCGTTCGATCGCTTCACGCGCCGTTTGATTGGTTTGGCACGAGCGCATTTGGACGTGCGGTTGCAACACAAAATCGAGCCGGAAGACGTCGTACAATCGGTCTATCGAAGCTTCTTCGTACGATACGGCCAGGGCCTGCCGGCGGACCAGGAAATTGAAGGCTTATGGCCATTGTTGACGCTGATCACGGTCCGCAAATGCGCCGACCGTGTGCGGTATTTTCAGGCCGAACGCCGAAACATGGCGCGCGAGACTGCGACCGGCGGCGGCGACGATCGCCCCGCCCCATGGCAAGAGGCCGTCGGCCGGGAACCGACGCCAGAGCACGTCGCCGTACTGGCGGAAACGTTGGAAAACCTGCTGGGCGGCCTCGACGCCGACGACCGCTCGATTATCGAGCTGAGTTTGCAGGGCTACTCGACACAAGAAGTGAGCGAGAAACTTAAGCGGGCAGAGCGATCGGTGCGCCGACTGCGGGAACGAGTTCGCAAGCAGTTGGAACGGAATTGATGCGCGAACTAATCTGGTCCCCACTGCGTCGCATTGGCGGGCGTACGGAAATCTGACGCCGTAACATTGGGCGCCGTTTCACGCCGTAATGAGAACCCGAATGCGGCGGGGCCACGTGGCGGCGCCGCGAATGGATCGATCTGGGGGCAGGCAACCTGGCGGAAATCGCTCACAAAAAGTGCGGATTCTCCACAGGGATAGCAGGAATTAACTCGGAAGACGATCGAGTATATTGAAAGTATTGCCGGCCGACGAAGTGGATCGCATGAAGCCTTACCGATCGAGTCATGACCAATTCTCGCAGATGGTGGCCAACCCAAGCTGGTCCCAGTGCGAAGGATTGATCAAATCATTTGAGTTCGCCTGGCGCAATGGACAAGTGCCGTCGATCCAAGACCACCTGCTCTCCGGCAGCGACGTGCGCGAGGCGCTGTTGCTGGAGTTGGTCCATATCGATCTCGAATTCCGGCTGAAGAACGGCGATGCCGCGCGGGTCGAAGACTATGTTTCGATGTTCCCCACGCTGGCCGCCGACGCCAACCATCTGGTCGAACTGCTGGCAACGGAGTATCAGTTCCGGCGTCGCAGTGATCGCGGACTAACGCTCGAAGAATACCGCCAGCGATTTCCGGACTTGGCGGGCTCGCTCGCCGAGCGGTTGGCGACCGTTCACGCCAAGACGATGATCGCCGCGTCTGGAGCGCCACTCTTAGCGCCCGGCGCTTGGCCCGAAGTGCCGGGTTACGAAATGATCGAACAGATCGGGCGCGGCGGCATGGGCATCGTCTACCGCGCCCGGGAGCCGAAGCTCGATCGCCAGGTGGCGGTGAAGTTTCTGCCGGAAGAGTTTGTTCGCCATTCGGAGCGGCTGGAGCGCTTTCTGCGCGAGGCCCGCACCGCCTCGGCGTTGAATCATCCGCACATCTGCACGGTGCATGCCCTCGATGAACACGACGGGCGGCCGTTCATCGTAATGGAGTTGGTTGAAGGCGAAACGCTGCGGCCGTTGGCCGCGCGCGGTCCCTCGGTGGAGGATTCCGTCGCCTGGGTAGAACAAGCCGCGCGCGCGCTGGCATCGGCGCATGCGGCCGGTGTCGTGCATCGCGACGTGAAGCCGGAAAACATCATGGTCCGCCCGGACGGGTATGTAAAAGTGCTCGATTTCGGTCTCGCGCGTCGTTTGCCGAGCCTGACCGACGCAGACGCGGGCGCAAGCGCCGACACCAGCGCCGGCGCGTTGCTGGGCACGGTAGGCTACATGTCGCCGGAGCAAACCCGTGGCGCGGCCGCGACGCCGGCTTCGGACGTGTTTTCGCTAGGCATCGTATTGTACGAGTTGCTCGCATCGCGGCATCCATTCTCGGGCGATACTCCGATCTCCACGCTCCATGCGATCGCCGCGAGCCCGGCGCTTCCGCTCGGTCAATTGAATCCGCGAGTGCCTGCGGCGCTCTCAGGACTGGTCGACGCGATGCTGGAGAAAGAGGCCCGCTTGCGCCCCACCGCCGCGGCCGTGCAGGAGATGCTGGCGACGATGGAGCTCGCCGCGCCGGAGCGTGGTGCGCCGGTCATGCGGCCGGTCGTGCATCGCAAAGCCGAGCTCTCGGAGCTCCGCACGGCGTTCGCGCAAGCCGACGGCGGTCGCGGAAGCATGGTCTGCCTGCGCGGTGAGCCAGGGATTGGCAAGACGACAGTCGCCGAAGACTTTCTCAGCGAGTTGACGGAAGGCGATACGACTTGCTTGATCGCGCGGGGGCATTGCTCGGAGCGGCTGGCCGAAGCGGAGGCGTACTTACCCGTCGTAGACGCGCTCGAAAGCCTGTTGCGCAGCGATGAATCCGGGATCGGTCAGCGCACACTGGGCCTGCTGGCGCCGACCTGGTGCGCGCAACTTTCGCCCTGTTTGACGCACATTACTGGAAATACATCGCGAACAGCGATCGCCGGCTCGCAGCAAGCGATGTTGCGCGAGTTCTGCGGTTTCCTGCAACAAGCTTCGCGCTTGTCCACGATCGTGCTGTTTTTCGATGACGTGCATTGGGCCGACCTTTCGACGGTGGATTTGCTGGCGCATGTTGGCCGGCAATGCCAGGACCTGCGCGTGTTGATCCTGGTCACGTATCGCCCGACGGAAATGTTGCTCGGCCGGCATCCGTTCCGTGGCGTGCAACAGGAGTTACAGGGACGCGGCGCCTGTACCGAATTGGAGCTGGGCTTCCTCGCGCGGCGTGACGTTGACGATTATTTGCAGTTGATGTTTCCCGGCCATGCGCTGCCGACGGACTTCGCCGACTTGATTTACGCCCGCACCGAGGGCAGCCCGCTCTTCATGGCGGACCTCGTGCGGTATTTGCGCGAGCAAGGCGTGCTGGCCGAGGTTGATGGACGCTGGACCGTGGCGCACGATCTGCCGGACTTGTCGCGCGAATTGCCGGAGTCGGTCCGCGGGATGATCGAGCGCAAGCTGGATCGCCTCGAAGAGGACGATCGGCGCTTGCTGACCGCGGCGGCCGTGCTGGGGCACGAGTTCGAATCGTTGCTGATCTCGGACGCGTTGGAACAAGATCCGGCCTGGGTCGAAGAGCGCTTGCAAGTGCTCGACAACGTGCATGGCTTGGTTCGCACCGCGCGTTCGCACGAATTGCCCGACGGCGGGTTGTCAGTGCGCTGTTCGTTCGTGCATATCCTGTATCAACAGGCGCTTTATCATCAATTGCTGCCGACGCGACGCGCGCAGTGGAGCCTGGCGTTGGCCAAGGCAATGGAGACGCGTTGGCGCGGCTCGTCGGGCGCGCATCACTCCGAGTTGGCCTGCTTGTACGAGGTCGGGCGAGATTATCTGGCCGCGGCGCGGCAGTTCTGGTTGGCCGCGCTGCACGCCGCGCGGATTTATGCCCACGGCGAAGCGGCCGGACTCGCGAAGCGCGGCGTGAAGTTGATTGAAACGATGACGGACTCGCCGGAGCGCGCCGATTTGGAACTGCGATTGCAAACCACGCTGGGCCTGCAATTGCAATTCATCCATGGCTACGGAGCGCCCTTGGCCGAAGCCGCCTATCAGCGCGGGCGTGCGCTCTGCCAACCGGGAAGTGCTAATCAGCCGCTGTTCCCGGTGCTGTGGGGGTTATGGCTTTGTCACAAAGTGCGGTCGGATTTGTCAACCGCGCAAGTGCTGGCAGGCGAGTTATCGATCCTGGCGCGCCAGTTGCATGATCCGAATCTCGCGTTGCAGGCGCACCAGGCGCTCGCCATGACGGCGCTCTGTCGCGGCGAGGAAGAAGCGGCGCTGCAGCATGTGGAGCAAGCCGCCGCGCTCTACGATCCCGAACGTCACCGCGGCCATGCGTTTCAGTTCGGGCAGGATCCCGGCGTCATCTGCAAAGCACTCGGCGCCGTGGCGCTGTGGCTGCTCGGCTACCCAGACGCCGCTGCGCGCCAGGCGTCGCAGGGGATTGCGATGAGCGACGGCCTGACGCCGAACAGCCAGGCCGTGGCCTACTATTTTGCGGCCATGGTCCATCAACTCCGCCGCGACGTTCCCGAGGCGCGCCGCTGCGCCGCGGCCAGCCACGCGATTGCGCACGAACATGGCTACACATTCTGGCGCGCAAGCAGCGCGATCTTGCTCGGCTGGGCCGATGCCGCGGATGGAAATCATGCGCAAGGAATCTCCGCGATGCGGCAAGCCCTCGTGGAATGGCAGGCCTCCGGCAGTGTCACGTATCGCACGTACTACCTCGGCTTGTTGGCGGAATCGCTACTGGCCGCTGGGGAAATTGGCGAAGCGCGCAAGGTGGCCGAAGAATCGCTCGCACTCGTCGAGCGCACCGGCGAACGGTATTACGAGGCGGAGCTGCATCGCCTACTGGCCGAAACCACGCGGGCGATCGATCCCCACGACATGAATAGCGAGGCCAGCCTGCGCCGGGCCGTGCAAGTCGCGCAACGACAACGCACACGCTCGCTTGAGCTGCGCGTCTTGGTGGATCAAACGCAGTCGGCGAGAAAGCAAGGAACGGACGCGAACCCCTACGAAAACGCACTGCGGGACATACTCGCCTGGTTTTCCCAGGGGCTCGACACGCCGGACTTGGCGAAAGCGCGCGCCATCTGTGATGCGCGATAGGGCGATTCAATAAATCTCAATGCTCTTCAGCACATCGCCGCCGCTGGCGAGGGCGGCTTGCAGGCAGCGTTCGGCGGACGTGAGCAAGTCGCGCGGCGGGAAGTTCGGCGAGGGCACAGCGACGCTCGCCGCGCCCACGCTGAGAGACAGGCGGACGTCGGTCTTCGGTTGCGTGCTGCGGCGGACGGCGCGGAGCAACTGATGCCCTTGCTCGACGGCTTGCCGGCGATCGCAGTCGATCAGCACCACCATCCAACGGCCATCGGTCAGTTCGACGCATTGCGCCGCTGGATCGTGGTCGATAGATTCGCAATAGCGCTGCACGCGCTCCAGCCATTGCACCATCGCGGAGCGGCCGAGGTGTACGAGCAACTCGTCTTGATGATCGACTTCGATGCACAACAGGCTGAGCGAGCACCGCGACTGTCTGGCCGCGGCCACTGCAGCCGTGAGCCGCCCGCCGATGCCGGGATCGACGTCTCCGGAAGTCGAGCGTTCGCCGCCGCGCGAAGCGGTCGGCGGCGCCTTTGGTTTGATGGCCTCTTTGACCGGCGCGACCGGTCGGCTGGGCAACTCAGCGCGCTCCTTCGGTTGAGTCGATAACTGCTGCACTGCGGCAGAAAGCGACTGGCAATCTTCCAGCAGGGCGATTTCCGCTTGATCGGTTCCACCGGCGTTTTGTCGCACGAGATCGCCGACCAGTTCCGCGGCCGTGGCGGCCAGGCGTTCATGCGCGGCCCGCCAGACTTGTTCGTAGCGAAAATCCTTCGGCAGCTCCAAACTCAAGGCGTCCGCCAGTTGGCTCACGCGTTGTTCCAGGTCGCGAAGCAGCTCTTCGAAATCCCGTTCCGTGAGCCCGCGAAAGGCGCGGCCGCAGGCGTGCAGATCGGCGAGCGCTTCTTGTCGGCCGTCGGCCATCAGTTCGGCGACCAGGTTTGCGAGCCGCAGCACCTGGGTCAATTCGAGTTCCGTCCCTTGCAACCGGGTCATCAGCGCCGGATCGTTGGCCGCGGCGATCGCCGTGCTGAGCGTCGCCGGCAGCCGCCATTGGTCCAGCAGGCGCACGGTCAGCGCCGCATGATCGAAGCCGAGCGCCTTCATTTCCATCCGCAACAGGTTCGCCCGTTCGCGATGGACCCGGTCGTAAAACGTGATCCACGCTTCGCCCAGTTCCTGCGCCAACACCAGGAGCCCAATGTCTTCCAAAAGCGCCGCGATGAAGGCGTCGTCTCCTGGCACGCGCCAGTATTGTTCCGCGAGCTCTCGCGCGACGACCGCCCGCGTGAGCGTGCGCCGCCAATAGTGATTGAGGAACTCCGCCCCGACGCCGCGAAACAGCGCGTCCGGCAAGCTGAAGCCGAGGACCAGCAATTTGAGCGGCTTGGTACCCAGGAGCGCGAGCGCCTGGTTCAGATCGCGAACTTCGCGGCTCAGCCCGAACAGCGAACTATTCACGACGCGCAGCACTTTGGCCGTGAGGGCCGGATCGTTCTCGACGCATTCCTTGAGCGCCCGCACGTCGACCTTGGGATTCTCGGTCAATTCCATGACGCGCACGGCGACGCTGGGGAGCGTGAACAGCTCTCCGGCGCGGGCGGCGATTTTTTGCACGGGGGATGCGACGGCGGTCATGAAAGCGGGGGCGCCTCCGGCCCCTGGGGGACCGGCGTGAATTAGGTGAAGGGATCGTGAGGATCAACCGAGGCACAGTGGGCGCGCAGTTTCCGCGCGCCGCCGACTCCGGTCGAGCTTTCTTTCACCACAAGGCTAGCTCACGGTTCATTTTAGAAGGTTCGCACGTGGTTTCGCGAAGTGGCAAACTACCCTCTGCGCTGTGTTCGGCTGGACTGGGGCTTGGCGGTTGCGCGGGTTGTGCTTTGTTTGACTCGCGGGGCTCTCGGCCTATAATCTGGCAGAGTTTGGAAATCCGCTCTGTGACGTTACTTGCGTAAGTTCGGCGGACTATGAAACGTGGGTGGGACGGATCGACCCAGGGGGACCATCGACGGCGCGTTATCGCGCTGGGCCGATGTGTTTGGCTATGGGGATTGGTGATTGCCTCGTGGGGGCCGGCGCAGACCTACGCCGCCGATCCTCCGGCCGCTGACGCCGTCGCGGAACAGCGATTTGGGCGATTTATTCGCGTCGAATCGCCGATCACCGATCGCGTACGCCGGCATGTGGAGCGTATGGCGCGAGAGGTCGTCCAACAGGCCAAACGCCGCGACGCCAACGCCTTGCCGATTTTGGTTTTCGAGCTGCGGCCCGGTCAGAGCGATTTCGGCAACGCCACGGAACTAGCGCGATTTCTCGCCAGCGACGCGCTGGGCGGCGCGACGACGATCGCGTTTGTGCCGGAAGACCTGACAGGACACACGGCGTTGGTCGCGCTAGCCTGCCAAGAAATCATCATGGCGCCCGAGGCCAAGCTGGGCGCGGCGACTCCGCACGGGGAAAACATCCCGGCCGGCACGCGCGCCGAATACGCCGATATCGCGCGCCGACGGATGACCGTCCCGCCGGCAGTCGCGGTGGCGATGCTCGATCCCGCGGTCGAACTCTATGTCGCCGAAACCAACAACGACCGCCGCTTTCTGCTCGGCGAGGAGTTGGAAGCTGCGCGCGCCGCGGAGCCAGGCTTGGCGCCGAAATTGATTAAACCGCAAGGTGAGCCCGGGCTATTTTCGGGCGAACAAGGGCGCGAATTAGGATTCGTAAAGTCGCTGGCGTCCGATCGCGCCGAAGTCGCCAAACAGCTTGGGCTGCCGCGCGAGGCGCTCGTCGACGATCCCTCGCTGGCCGGCGGGTGGCGGCCGATTCGCATCAGCATTAATGGCCCGATCACGGCCCGCGTCGCGGAGCAGAATCAGTCGATCATTCACGACCAGATGGAAGGCAAGAATGTCAACCTGGTCGTGGTCTGGCTCGATAGCGAAGGGGGGTCGGTCGCCGATGCGGCGGCGCTCGCCAACGACCTGGCGAGCTTGAACCCGGCTGAAGTGCGGACCGTGGCCTACGTGCCGACCAACGCCTCCGGCGACGCCACGCTGGTTGCGCTGGCATGCGATCAAATCGTCATGCACAAACAAGCACAACTCGGTGGCGACGGCGCAATGCCGTTTCAGCCCGAGGATCGGCAGCTTGTCGTGCGGCTCTCGGAGGAGATCGCGCGCCAGAAGCAACGGTCCCCCAGCCTGGCCGGCGCGTTCTTCGACGGGAACCGTCGCGTGTTCAGCTATGTCCGCGCGGGGGACGGCTTCACCGAATACTTCACCGAAGATGAATTGCAGCGGCAGGGGGACAAGGACGATTGGCGCCAGGGCGCGGAAATCACCAAGGCCGGGCAACCATTGCGCTTGACGAGCGATCGTGCCGAAGAACTCGGACTCGCCTGGCAAGTTGTCGACGATTTCGGCGCCTTCAAGACGCTCTACGGGCTCGAAGCCGATCCCACGCTCGTCGAGCCGGGCTGGGCCGATACGTTGATCGACGCTTTGAATTCCGCCGCCGTCTCCTGGTTGATTCTCGTCGTGGGACTTTGGGCGCTGTACTTCGAGCTGCATTCGCCTGGCGTTGGCCTCGGCGGATTTCTGGCCGGAATCTGCTTCCTCCTATTCTTTTGGAGCCATCATCTCAACGGCACCGCCGGCTGGTTGGAGATCCTGCTGTTCGTGGCCGGGTTGGGTTGCCTGGTGCTGGAAGTCTTCGTGCTGCCCGGCTTCGGCGTATTCGGCATCGGTGGCGGCGCAATGATTATTACGTCGCTGGTCCTGGCGAGTCAGACCTTCGTGCTGCCCGGCAACGCCTCGGAAATGCACGAAATGAAGCGCTCGTTGCTGGTCGTCGTCGGCGCGGGCGCCGGGTTCATGGTGGCCGCCGTGTCGTTGCAACGGTTTCTGCCGCATACTCCCTGGTTCAGCAGAATCGTGCTCGCGCCGCTCACCCATGAGGAAGCCGATGAATTGGGCGCGCGCGAATCGATGGCCGATTGGCAGCATTTGCTCGGCTGCCAGGGCGTCACCACAACCCGGCTCGCGCCAGCCGGCAAGGCGCAGTTTGGCGACGCGTTGCTGGACGTAACCTCGCCCGGACAATACGTGGCCGCGGGACAGCCCGTGGAAGTGATTGAAGTCCATGGCGCCCACGTCGTCGTCCGCGAAATCTCCGCGCCGGCCTAAGTGCCCCGTCAAAGCCGGAAATTCGGGTCATCAAGACTCGTGAGTGGCTGGGGTCGAATGTACTCATTCGGCCCCAGGTCTAGCGAGCTGGGGGCGCGCGAGTACCCAGAGGGTTCGAACCTCTAACCTTCGGTTCCGTAGGCGGCAGGCCGGTTTTGGTAACGGCTTTGCGGGGTTGGTAGTTACGGAAATCCGTAACGATCGCGGTGCTCACAGTGGTGCTCGCGAGTTTGCCACTTAGGCGGCGAGTTGGCCGCTTCTTGCCACGTTCTTTGGCACGGCCGGGAATGGAACGCGCGCTGAACGCGTGATAGAACGTGGCGACCCCGCGAATGCGCGTTCCTAGCGGGGCGTCAAAACTATGTCATCTCGATTGTACGCAACGAGTTATGGATTCAACCGTCGCGCAACGATTCTTTCAGCCCTTGCTGCTGTTGTTGGCTCAAGCCACGGACAAACAGCTGGCCAGCTACCTTCAGTATTTGAAAACTGAGAACCGAATCCTGCGGAGCAAGTTGCCCAAGCGGATCACCGTGACGCCAGCGGAGCGCACGCGGCTGCTGAAGGTTGGTAAGCCGCTCGGTCGGGCCATCAAGGATCTGATCACGATCGTTTCGCCGCGCACGTTTGCGCGCTGGGTCAGCCGGGAGACGAAAAATCCGGGCAAGCCGGCCGCGGCTGCCGGCAAAGGTGGTCGGCCGCGGAAGCCGGATGAAGTCCGGGCGCTGATTCTCAAATTAGCAAGCGAAGGGGGCGGCTGCGGCGCGTCGCGGATTCACGGCATCCTGACGAATCTCGGCGTGCGGATTTCAGACGCCACGGTGCGGCGCATCCTACAGGAAAATGGGATCGACCCGGGACCGAAGCGCGCTGATTCGACCTGGAAAGAGTTTCTCAAACGTCACCGGGACACGCTTTGGGTCTGCGACTTCTTTACCAAGAACGTGGTCACAAAAGGCGGCATCGTCACGTTTTACGTGCTGTTCTTCATTCACCTGAAATCGCGGCGCGTCCACGTTGCCGGCATGACGCCTGCACCGAACGGCGATTGGATGGCGCAACAGGCGCGGAATCTCTCCATTTACTTTGCCGAGCTGGGCGAATTCAAACCCACGCACATCGTGCGCGACCGGGACACGAAGTTCACCGAGCAGTTCTGCGCGATCCTGGAAAACGACGGCATCGAGTTTAAGCCGATCCCGCCGCGCTCGCCGAACTTGAACCCGTTTGCGGAACGCTGGATTCAGAGCGTGAAACGAGAATGCCTGGATCATTTCATCGTCTTTGGCGAACCTTACTTGCCACTGGGAAACAGTTGGCGGAAAAGCTTGCGGTGGCGCTCCGGACATAGCCCCGGTGACTATCACCACGCTTGCCTTCCCAAGTCACGGAGACCGTTAAGCCCAATTCTTGGCACAGATTCCGGACCCGCTCGGCGTCATAGTGCAGCGTAGCCGTATCGTAGCGGTACGATCCGGGGACAGTCGGCACCGGCAGAATGCATTCAAAGTTTTCATTCATGCCGACAATCGGGTTCTTGGGGTCCTCAAACACCGTCTCCGACGTCTTGCCGCCGATCAGGGTGATACGGCGAATTGCCACGGCATGCTTGCGGAGCCAGTCGAGACGTTCCCGGACTTGGCTTTCCTGGTCAGCGGGGAGTTTCACCATCGTCTGACGATCAGCCTTGAGTTTCGCCAACTCGGCGGACAGTCGCTCAATCGCATTGGCTGCCATGTCGATCGCCGTTTCGGGAGCCGGGGTCCGTTTCATCAACCGGACCAACGTGGCGTTGCTGGCGTCCAGTTCCGTCGTCAGTTGGGCGATGCGTCGATCCAGGGCGTCGGTCGGCTGGGGTGCCGCCGTGGGCGTGGCCAGACAGGTTTCCAGCCGTTGGGTTTCTTTGCCGAGAGCCTTGGTAAGTTCCCCCATCAACTGCGGAAGCAGCACGTCCTCACGAACATGCCCGCCATAGTC
>JAWXBP010000140.1 GCA_034440135.1 Planctomycetia bacterium | reverse complement strand
AGTCCTCAAACGTATGGCCTACGGCTACCGAGACGACAACTACTTCTTTCTCAAAATCCGCCAGGCTTTCCCCGGAATTGGGTGAAGAACCATTTTTTTTTGGCGACAAACCAGCCGCTGGAATCCCCTTCGATGATTCGTGCAACGCTATGTCCCGCGGCGCGAATATCGCCCGGTTGACGCGGAAAGTCCGTGTTTCGATTTGCGTAGAGGAGCCGGCTGTCAGCAAACAGGATCACTCCTTCAAAAATAGAAGCATCGTAAATCTGAATAACTGAACGATCGCGTCCTTCGGCTATAAACCCAAGTGTATCGAATGCACCGCCGTTGATTTGAAGTCGTGCATCGACGTTCAATCGAATTCCGCCGTCGCCGCTGAAGATTTGCCATTGGATTTCATTGGATAACGTCCCCGGGAGTGGAACTGCGTTCGATTGCAATTCTACCGCGGTGGCGCGAGTTCGTCCCGTGATACCCGTCGTAGCAGGGGCAGAAAAGTCCGGCGGATCACACTGCTTTCAGATAAAGATACTTCTGGAAGCCGTTGAATACATTGCCGATTTCCTCCGGCTTGCCGAGGTCTGCGATCGCGTCGGCGATCGCGTTGTTGTATTTCAATTTCAGGAGCGGCGAGAGCTTTTCCATGTCGAGTTCGTGCACGCCGACTTTGACGTATTGGGCGAGCACAAAATCGAGGAATGCCTGCCGTTTGCTGTCGAAGTGAGTCTGGATTTCCAATCGCGCGCGGGCGGCGCGTTCTTCTCGGGTCAGCGGCGCTAGCGCAAAGGCCACATGCGCCAGCACGTCGAAGAGATCGCTTTTTTCGGCGTCAATGATTCGCTGGAGCTCGGCCATTTGGTCGCTGCCGAAGCCTTTTTCCGCCAGCCCTTCCAACAACTTCGCTCGGGTGTCCGGCGAACTCCAGAGCGCCCGCAGTTCGGTCTCGTCCTTAAAACACTCCGGGAACTTGCCGTACAAAGTCTCCATAAACTGCTGCGCCGACATCGGCGTGCCGTCCGGATGCCAGAAGCTCGTCGCCAGCATATGCTGAATCGTTCGGACTTTGCCGTCGGCCAACTTGATCTTGATCCGCTTCTTTTTCGACTTCTCGCATGCGCACGGCGCCTGGCCGCAGGTATCGCATGCCGTCGGCGGGCACTCGCACGGGCGCTGGCCGCATTTTGCGCAAACCTTTGGCGGCGCCTGCGCACAGGCGCAGGGATTCTGCCCGCATTTCTCGCAAGGCTCTTCCGCCAGCGGTTCGCCATCCCATTCCGGGTCGCTGAAATGGTGATGCGCTTTGACGAAATCGTAGATCGTGAAGTAGTCTTTGCCGTCATACAGTCGCGTGCCGCGGCCGACGATCTGCTTGAACTCGATGATCGAGTTGATCGGACGCATCAGGACGATATTCCGTACGTTCCGGGCGTCGACGCCGGTGGAAAGTTTCTGCGAAGTCGTCAGGATCGTCGGGATGTTCTTCTCGTTGTCCTGGAAATCGCGCAGGTGCTGCTCCCCCAACGCTCCATCGTTGGCCGTGACGCGCACGCAATAGTCCGGCTCCTTGCTCGTTTTGCATTGATTGATCAGGTCGCGCACCGCCAAGGCGTGCTGTTGGTTGGCGCAGAAGACCAGCGTCTTTTGCCGCTGATCGATCAGCTCCATGAACAGCTTCACTCGATACGCCTCGCGTTCCTTGATCTCGATGATCCGGTTGAAGTCCGGCTCTTCGTACCGCTTGCCGACTTCGACGTCCCCTTCGATCAACTTGTCGTCGGGCGTGTAGACGTACTCGTCGAGCGTCGTCTGGATCTGCTTCACCTTGAACGGCGTGAGAAAACCGTCGTTGATGCCGTCCTTCAGTGAGTAGACAAACACCGGCTCGCTGAAGTAGGCATAGGTGTCAACGTTGTCCTTTCGTTTCGGCGTGGCCGTCAGACCAAGTTGCACCGCCGGGGCGAAGTATTCGAGGATCGCGCGCCAGGTGCTTTCATCGTTCGCGCCGCCGCGATGACATTCGTCGATCACGATGAAGTCGAAAAAGTCGGGCGGATACTCGCCGAAGTAAGGCGACGGTTCGCCAGCCTTGGGCGGGCCACTCATGAACGTCTGGAAGATCGTGAAGAACAGGCTGCCGTTCTTCGGCACGCGGCCTTTCTTCTTGATGTCGCTCGGTTCGATTCGGATCAGGGCGTCCTCGGGGAATGCCGAGAAGGCGTTGTAGGCCTGGTTCGCGAGGATGTTCCGGTCGGCAAGGAACAGAATCCGCGGTCGGCGCGATGGTTCCCGACTCAAGTTCCAACGGCTTTGAAACAGCTTCCAGGCGATTTGAAACGCGATGAACGTTTTGCCGGTGCCGGTCGCCAGCGTAAGTAGCATCCGCTGTTTGCCGGCGATGATCGCTTCCAGCACGCGCTCGATGGCGATGTCCTGGTAGTACCGCAAATCGTAATAGCCGCCGCGGTCTTCGAAGGGGATCGCCGCGAAGCGGTCGCGCCAGGCATTTTCGTCGGCGAAGGTCCGGTTCCAGAGTTCCTCCGGCGTGGGATAGCTCGTTAGCTCCCCCTCGGTCCCGGCGCGCATGTCGATGCCGTAGAGACCCTGTCCGTTCGTGGAATAACTGAAGCGGATCGCCAGCTTTTGAGCGTACTGCTTGGCCTGCGCCACGCCTTCGGTGAGGGCTTCGTCCCAGGCCTTGGCCTCGACGACGGCGAGTTTCGTGTTGCGGTAGATCAGCACATAGTCGGCCGTGAGCGCCTTGCCGCGCCGCCCATAGCCTTCCAGGCGACCCTGTGTAATGGGAAACTCCCGCCGCACCCGGCTCCCCTCGACGACGCCCCACCCGGCGGCAGCCAACGCCGGATCGATATACTCGGCACGGGTTTCGGCTTCGTTCATGGAGCAATCGCAGTAAGTAGTCAAAGATGATGTCGACTAATTCTCAATGCCTTCGCCGCAGCTTTCGTACGATCGCCCTAAGTTTGACGAAGTCAGACCGCACACCGTCCATGCGATGGATCATCCTATGACAGTTTGCGCACACTGTAGTCAAGTCTTCAAGTCGCGTCACCGTCGTACTTGTTAGCCTTCCCAGAGGCACGAGGTGATGCGCCTCTGCGAAGTCTTTTCCAAGAGGACCGTAGAGTTCTTCGAAACACAAGCCGCATACTTGGCAAACGTAACGGTCGCGTAGCTTGCATTCAGTTGCCAAAAGTCTGCTGCGCTCGCGCTTCAGATGGGAGGCGACTCGCCTCCGATTTTCACAGCGCGGGAACACGTCGTGCTCGTCGTCAGGCGGGCTCGCAAGCGGCAGCTCTCGGGCCACGTCTTCGAAAAAGGCAACTGCTCGACGACGGAATGCGGATCCGCTCTGGTCGCGGTATTGAGTCGTGTCGAAGATTCCGTAGTATGTTTCCCCGCCGGGATAATACTCCAGGATCGGCACCTTAAACTCAGAGCGAGGTAATGGCTCGGTTAATGCAAAATATCCATTCACCATTGTTTCCTTCACGCCAATCTGACGTACCGGCCACAGCCTCCGAGAAACTCGCCGCTTGATTTGGTCGATCGTTGCCTTCATTGGCGCACGAAAGCCCGCATAGAGTTTCCGATCGTCGTGGCAGGCGAAGCGATCGAGCCAAACATCCAACTTCGCTTGACCCGGGCCGAGGTCGCCAATAACGACAGCCCAGCCATCGGAGTTTGTCCGGCTCGATCTAGATGGCACGCGGATACGAAGTTGGGTTCCGCCGCTACGGGCTTTCAGATCTTGGGCGATCTTTCTCGCAATTGCGAGCAGCCATTTCTTGTCCTGCCGCAACAGTCGTGCCATCTTACAGCTCCCCGCTAAATGCCCGGTGCAGCAGCGATTTCTTAAGCTCGTCCAGGGCGGCGAGCTTTCGTTGGTATAGAGATTCGAGGCGTTGGGCTTCCTTCGAAAGTGATTCGAGTGCCACGGCAATTCGCTTCTGGTCTGCAAGTTGTTCGGGCAACGCCATCGTCAAGGCACTCCATTATGACTTGCTGATGATTGGCAATGTCGCCTGTGCCGAACTCGAAATTACAAGTCGCTGAAATGTCTCAGTGCGCATCTGAAAGTACAGGAACCTGTAGTATGCGTCACCGAATGGAACGAGTGCATTGACTTGCTGGTTCGTCGTTATATCGCGATCGCACAAACCACATTTTCCGATGGTGGCTCCAATGCACACCATAACGACCGACTCGGCCGGAACTTTACGAGCTTCCGACAGACCTTTCTCCGAGAGTCCGTCGTTCTCATAGTTCAGCGACCCATCCGCCTTGAAATCCGCTGGTTTCACGAAAGGTATGAAGTCGCCAAAGTACTCTCTCACAGAGGTCTTCGGCGTGGTGCCAGTTTGCGTCCTGCCAATTTCGCCAAGCGTCTTCTCCACCCAACCGTCACCACGTCGAGTAAAGACCGCATTCAACTCACTCTCAAACAACTCCCGGGCATTCCGAAGGTTCTTCTCGGCGTTGGCTTTGGCGGTGGCGATGCCGGCAAACGCTTCGTCGAGGATGCCGACGATACGCTGCTGTTCGGCGATTCCTGGAAAGGACAATTCCAAAGATTTTAGCAGCGTCGCTTTGATGCCCTTGACGGTAGCGCCTGTGCCCCTTTCATGAATTCGCATCTGCATTGCGTCAGACAGTAGCGAGTATTTGAGAAATGCACCGTCAACGATGGAGTCGCGTGGCGACAAAATGATGATTCGCTGGGCGAACACTACTCGCTCGTCTGTTTCTAGCTGCGCGACGTTACCAAGTGGTGCTTCAGTCGTAAAGATGACGTCGCCTTTCTCGGGAATCCCCCGAGTCATCCAAGATTCGTATGTGCTTGGACATACGAACTCAAGTGGTTCATCTTGAATGAATCCCATCTTTACGTTTTTTGCAGTGATTAGCCGCAGACCATCTTTAGTCTTCTTTGGCGTCTTTCCCCGGTAGTCAATAAATCGACACAGGTCTCCCAATCCCCTCGACTCCCATTTGCTTTTCATAGCAGCCCCCGAATCCCCGCCAACACCAACGCGCTCTCCGCGTCCAGTGCCGCGATTTCGTCTATGATCGCTTCCGGGGTGCGATGGATCACTTCCTCGCCACCGTCGGGATTCTTCGCCGAGAGGTCGAAGGTCGTCGGGTCGATCGTTTTGGCGTCGACCGTCCATGATTTTGGCGAGTCGGCGTTCGTCTGTTGCAACTCCACGAATTCGGTCAGGTCGTCGTCGTTGAGCGGGTTGGTTTTGCCGAGGCTGCGGCCGGGGTCGAGTTGGTAGTACCAGATCTTGCGGGTCGGCGCGCCCTTCTCGAAGAACAGCACCACAGTCTTCACGCCCGCGCCCTGGAACGTGCCGCTGGGGCAATCGAGCACGGCGTACAGGTTGCAGCTTTCCAGGAGCAGCTTGCGCAGGCTGACCGAGGCGTTGTCGGTGTTGGAGAGAAACGTGTTTTTGATGACCACGCCGCCGCGGCCGCCGGCTTTCAGAATCTTGATGAAGTGCTGCAAGAACAGGAACGCGGTCTCGCCGGTGCGGATCGGAAAGTTCTGCTGGACTTCCTTCCGCTCGCCGCCCCCAAACGGCGGATTGGCCAGCACGACGTCGTACCGGTCCTTCTCCTGGATATCCGCCAGGTTCTCGGTGAGCGTGTTCGTGTGGATGATGTTCGGGGCCTCGATGCCGTGCAGGATCATGTTCATGATCGCAATCACGTAGGCCAGCGACTTCTTCTCTTTGCCGTAGAAGGTCTTCTCCTGGAGCGTTTTCCAGTCCTTCGTCGTGAGCTTGTGCTTCCGCTCCTTTTCGTTAGTCAGGTACTCGTACGACTCGCACAAAAAGCCGGCCGAGCCGACGGCGCCGTCGTAGATCCGCTCGCCGATCGTGGGCTTCACCACCTGGATGATCGCGCGAATCAACGGCCGCGGCGTGTAATACTCGCCGCCGTTGCGGCCGGCGTTGCCCATGTTGCGGATCTTGGCTTCGTAGAGATGCGAGAGCTCGTGCTTCTCGGTCTGCGAGCGGAACCGCAGCTCGTCGATGTGATCGATGATTTCCCGCAGGTTGTAACCGGACTGGATCTTGTTCTTGATCTCGCCGAAAATCTGCCCGACTTTGTATTCGAGCGTATTCGGCCCGGTGGCCTTCTGCGTGAAACCGTGCAGGTAGGGAAACAGCTTCCCGTTAACGAAGTCCCGCAGATCATCGCCGGTCTGCGCCTGGTTGTGATCGATCTGCCCGTCTTTACCCTTCGGCGCGGCCCAGCTCTCCCAGCGATACGGCTTGTCCAGGATGTAGCCGTACTTCTTGCCGTGCAGGGCCGCTTCGTCCGACCTGTCCTGCTCCAGCCCATCGAGATACTTCAAAAACAGCAGCCAGGACGTTTGCTCGGTGTAATCGAGTTCGGTGGTACACCCGGCCTCGCGCCGGAGGACGTCGTCGATGTTTTTGAAGGCTTGTTCGAACATGTTGGGAGAGTAATCTATTCGGCCGACGGGAAGCGAGCGGACCCAGAATACGGCGCACCACCGCGGTTTAACAGGTCGGATCAGCCGGAAAGTTGCCTTTCGTGCGCCGTCTAACTATCCTCGGTGACGACTCCCCTGATAAACCGATTTTGCAACTTTGAGAAAGTCACCATGAATGCCGCTCGACGCGTGTACGCAACCGTCCTACTGATCATTGCGGCATGCCATGCTGCTTCGGCGCAGGCCGCAAAGCCTTTCTTCCTGGGCCTTGGCGACCTGCCAGGCGGCGACTTTAGCAGTGTCGCGAATGGTATCTCTCCGAATGCATCTGTGGTGGTCGGGGCAAGCCGTTCGGCCGCTGGCCAAGAAGCCTTTCGATGGACAATAGAGGACGGTATGTCGGCCTTAGGCGACTTGCCCGGCGGCATCCACGAAAGCCTGGCCGCGAACGTCTCCAATGACGGTGTGATTGTCGGCGTAGGTTGGTCGGCGAACGGTTTGGAAGCTTTTTCATACGCGCCGAGCGGTGGAATGTCCGGCCTGGGCTTTCTTCCCGGCAGTCAACTTCGATCGGCTGCCTTTGCCATCTCTGCTGATTCGTCGACGATCGTTGGGGCCGGGCTCAACGCCGACCTAAATCATGAGGCATTTCGATACACGCCACTCGATGGAATGGTCGGACTTGGAGATTTGCCGGGCGGCGAATTCGAAAGTGCGGCAATAAGTGTGTCGCATGACGGCTCGGTCATCGTTGGTGAAGCACGGTCGGCGCTGGGGATCGAGGCATTTCGTTGGACCGCTGGTGATGGGATGGTCGCGCTAGGCGATCTCCCTGGCGGAGGATACTTGAGCGTGGCATCTGACGTGTCCGCCGACGGTAGCGTCATCGCGGGATATAGCAGCGCTTTAGAATCCCAGGGGAGTATGCTCAACGAGGCCTTCCGTTGGACGGCCGAAGAAGGCATGTCCAGGCTCGGACATATCCCCGGTGGAATCGAGAGCCTTGCATTTGCTGTGTCAGCGGATGGGCAGACGATCGTCGGCTCGGACACGCCTCCATTTTCGACAGGTCCAGTGGCAACTGTCTGGCGGCAGAATCGTGGAATGCAATCACTCCGAGACGTATTGATCCAAGAACATCTGCTGGCAGCGGAGTTATCTGGCTGGCGGCTAGTTACCGCCTATGACGTCTCAGGAGATGGGACGATCATAGTGGGCCACGGCTTCAATCCCTCCGGAATTGACGAGGCCTGGATCGCCCGCGTGCCGGAGCCAGCGACGCTTGAAACGACCCTCGTGTTCGTGCTTTGCGTTACCGCGATTGCCGTCCACCGCGGAAGCCAAGTTCGCCGAAGCAACGAACCAATCCGTCAGTAACGACAACAGCAACTAATTGCTGGAATTCGGGAATTTTAGGGGCGCTTGCCAGCCCCCGCAATCCAGGCCTTTCCGGTAAGCCGGCCGTCGGTTTCCCCATCGACCGGCAGCCAACGGGACTTCTGCCGCATCAACTGCGCCGGATTCTGCGCCATTTTCGACGCCACCCCTCGTTTTTTCCGAAGAACACCGGTGGTGTTCGATTCCTGTGCGGGACTAATTTCGACGGCTCCCGTCGTTCTGTTACATGAAGAAACATACGGCGAGCCACCTACGACGGGCGCGCCGCCAGCGAACTAATACTTCCGCCGACGCAGCGCGGAATTGCCAAGAGAATGCCGCCTGACCAATGCAGGTTGGCCAGGCGGCCGCAACTGTCGCGATGATCCCTCATCGCGATCGACGATTGCGTTTGGTCGTGGCCAGTTCCTCGCAGATCATGGAATTAAAAACTTGGTCGACGGCTGAGAGACTCGCCGTTCGCTGGTCGAGTACGGTGGACGCGTTGACGCCTACCGTTCCAGCAAATTCAATTTCCATCGCCTGGAAAGCGCGATCCGCCAGCGCCGGCCGATCGGCGATGCCTTGCCGGTTGCTGTTGGCAACTCCCAGGTTATTACGCACTGCATTCAGGTCCGCCAGATCGACTGCTCCGTCTCTGTTCGCGTCGCCAAGGACATTGCCGGTCTCACCAAAGTGATTGCGGACGTTGTTCAGGTCCGCGAGGTCAACCTGGCCGTCGAAGTTGGTGTCGCCCGTGACTTGCATTGCCAGATAGGCGACCGATTGGCCAAAGACTCCCTTGCTACTGCCGTCGCGTCCTTCGGCCGTCCAGATCAATGTTGCTTGCCCCAGCGGACCGAGGCCGAGCGCCGGCGCAGTCTGATCCGCCGCGCTCCACAGGGGCGAGTGGATTTCGGCGCCAAAGGGCACGCCGGTATTCGCGACTTCGCGCAGCACGACTTGCGGAGACGTCGCACCAACACTGTTGTCCATCCAGGCGATCAACGCGTTCCCGTCGCTGTCGACGGTCAGAGCACTGAAGCGTTGATCGCCGGTGGTCGTCGTATTGACTTGGGCGGGAGCAGATAGCGGAACCCCTTGCACGCTGAATCGTCGAACAACGACGTCCCAGCCACCGCCAGCGGCAGACTCGACCGACCATGTCGCGAGCAAGCTGCCGTCGGCCGCTGTGGCGATTCTCGGCCAGCGATTCATCGCGTCGGCTGTTTCGCTGACTAAAAACTCGTCGCCCATTTGTGCCCCCTCGGCGCTGAAATGCTGCGCGCGAATCTCCGACCTACCTGCGCGATCGTCAGTCCAAGCCACATAGAAGGACTCGCCCAACACGCTTGACGAAACAACCGGGTCGAATTGATTGCCGACCGTTGTTGAATTGACGAGAAACTCATCGCTCAGGGGCACTCCGTCCCCAAAAAAACGCCTCGCTTTGATGCCGTTGAAATCGTCGTCCCCCAGCAAATCAGCCCAGGTCACGACAAATTCGCCGTCCGCGGTAAAGGCGACTGCCGGCGTGCGTTGGTGATAGGCTTCCGTCTGGTTCACTTGAAACACTCCACCGCTGGGCTGACCGCCTGGATCGAAATACCGTCCAAAGACGCCTTGTCCGCTGCCGTCGAGATGCTCGTAGGCGGTCCAGACAATCACGGCTTCCCCGCCCGCCCCTACGGCGACCGAGGAGTAGCGGGCCTTGCCGAGAGGTTCGTTCACGCGGATTTCGCTCTCCCGCGGTTCTCCCGAGGCCCAGAATCGACGCATGTAAACGGCTTCCGCTCCTGCCTGGCCGGCGCTGGTCCAAGTGGCAATGAAATTGCCTTCGGCATCAGCGGCCACGGCCTGCGGCGATTCGGGCCAAGTACGCTGGCTGCCGGCCGTGAACTGGTTGACCGGAAAAACATCGCCGAGCGGGGACACCGACGGTAACGCGCGCAGTTCGAGCGATTCAATCAACAGGCGACGCATGGAAGGTACTCTTGGTAAAGTTGGAATGCGCAGGGACGAACGCTTTCAGGTCTTCAGTTCGTCGCGCTCTAGCACGCGAAAAGGCTTGGCGTGAATTCGCCTTAGAAAGGCCGACGTTGACTGAATGGGCCGCCGGGATCATTTATCCCGGCGGCCATTGGCCGGTGACCAGGCATCAGAACTGCAGAAGCTTCAAGAGAAACCCGTCGCTGCCTCCCGTGCTGGTCAGTGTACTAATCGAGTCAGCATCGGGATTGAAATCGACGGTGTTGTAAAAGTACCCCGCGACATGCACGTTTCCGCCGCCGTCGACCGCGATGCCTCGGGCCCAATCATTCCCTGTCCCGCCGACGGAAACCGCCCATTGGTACGCGCCCGTGGCGCTGAACTTGGTCACAAAGACGTCCGTGCCTCCGTTGCTCGTCATCACGTTGGTTCCGGCGCCCGGGTCGAAGTCCGTCGTGCGGTTGAAAATGCCCGTGGCAAAGACGTTACCGGCCGAGTCCAGGGCAAGACCCATGACGCCGCCCCCTCCTTCAACGCCGCTCCCGACTTGTTGCGCCCATACCAAGGCGCCTGCCGAGTTGAGCTTGGTGATGAATCCGGGGCCGGAGTACGCGCCGGAACCGCCCGGTGGGAATACCCACGTGGGCAAAACGTACGTTCCATTGCCTGGCTTGAAGTCGACGGAACCGTAATAGGAACCACCGACAATGATATTGTTGGCGCCGTCGACGAGGAGGTCGTTGCACTTGCTGTACGACGCGGACGTCTGGCTGGCAAACGTGCTGACCCAGCCGTAGTTGCCGGCCGCGGTCAACTTGAGCACGAAACCGTTGTCGTTAGCTCCGGCATTGACGTTTTGCGTGCCAGCGCCTGGGTCGAAGTCCACTTTCCCGCTAAATCCTCCGCCCACGTAGACATTGCCGGCGGCGTCGGTGTCAATTCCGTTGCCAACGGCATCGGCCCCGCTAGCGCCGCTGATTTGCTTGGCCCAGAGTGGCGTGCCACTGGCGCTGAATTTTTCGACCTGAAGCTTGGTGGATGTACTCCCTGCGGTGTACACGTTGCCGGCGCCGTCGACGGTGATTCCATTGACGATCTCCGCGTCGGCGGCTCCCCAGCGGTTGGCCCAGAGCACGGTCCCATCCGAGCCGACCTTGGCGACGAACCCGTCCTTGGCGGCGCCGCTCGTCAGGGTGAACGCGCCGAAACTGATCGTCCCCGTGAAATCGCCGCCGAGATAGAAGTTGCCGCTCGTGTCGGTCGTCACCGTCCGAGCGACACCACTGGCGCCGGCCGCGCCCAGCATCTGATTGGCCCACAACAACGCGCCGTCGGGCGCATATTTGGCGAAGTAGATGTCGTTCGTGCCGCCGGCCGTGAGCATGTCAGTGTCGCCGACGTGCGCGGCGGCGCGGTCGAAGTCCACCGTACCGGAAAAGAAACCGGACATGATCGTGTTTCCCGCCTGGTCGGCGGCAAAGTCCTGCGCGGCGACATCGATTGCGGCAGCCCCGCCGAACGAAGCCGAAAGCACCGTCCGGTCCTCCATCCGCTCGAAGCCGAGTCGGTGTACGCGGCGACCGGCCCTTCGTAGTGGCGTGGTCGCCTGCGGATTGCCGAACAGGCGATGGGCGTAGCGGGACCAGACAGACGTGGAGGCACGCATGGATTACTCCTGGCGGCCTGCGTAAAATGAAAACGCCTATCGCAGCGCGCAGACCGTGCGCCGCGGGACGTACTGGCCGGTGAGCAGTCTGGTTAGCGCCGCTCGCTCACCGGCCGGGTTTTTTTGAGAACTTAAGGTTGGGAAGTCGGTGGTGGGGAATCTGTGGACTCCACCGGCTTGGCGCGACTGGCCTCCAACGCTTGTCGCCACTTGGCCGCCTCGTCCGGCTTGTCCCACTCGGTGTAAAGCTCGATAAGGCGCTCCAGCGTCTCATTCACGCGCGCCTTCATCCAGTCGTCTCGCTCCTCGACTCTCGTGTTGAGGTCCGCAAACGCCGTTTTCAGCAGCGACTCCGCCTCCAATAACTTTTGTTCGGCGGCGCCGGGATTGGTTTGCTTCAGCCCGTGCGCTTGACCTGTCAATGCGCCCGAGAGCTCCGACATACGAACGAACGTGTCCGAGTTGTAATCTTGCTGTCTTTCGGCCTCGTTCAGAGACTCGCGCAGCAGTTGTTCCGCTTCGTCGTACTTCTGCTGGCCGAGTAAGGCCAAGCCGACGTATTCCATCGTCCGCAGTGTACTGCTATGGGTCAGACCCTTCGTCGTGCGCATCAATTCTAGACTCTCGCGCAGCAGCGTTTCCGCTTCGTCGTAGCGTTGCCGAACGAGCAAGGCAAAGCCGAGGTCGGTCATCAGCTCAGTATCGAGCGCGAGGGCGGCAGGCTGCGACTCCAGCATCGGCTTGGCGAGCGCAATGTAACGGTCCATGTCCTGCGCCGCGTCGACCTCCATGCCGATGTACTTGTGGAAATAGTATCGCCATTCGAAGGCGTACAACCGCGCGGAGTCGCTGGCGGCGAAGATGACGGCCGCCGAATAGTCAGCCTCCGCTTCTTTTAGGCGACCGAGCTGTCGAGCGAAGCGGCCGCAGGTGATAAACGATTCAACTTGTCCCCCAGTGAGAGCGGTGCGCTCCGAGCCCAAGACCTGATCGGCGAGCGCCAGCATACTGTCCGCATCCCGCCGAGCGTCGTCTGTCCGGCCGATCGACTGATAGAAAGTGCCCCGTCCCGCGTAACGACTCAGCCGAACATCGTCAGAAGGAGCCTCCTTGATAGCCGCCGTATAGTCCGCTTCCGCGTCCTCCATTCGACCGAGTGCTTGGTTGCACTCGCCATGATTCCAGAGAGAGTAACTATCATGCGGACGCACGGCGAGGCAGGCTGTAAAGTACCCGATCGCCTCGGATTCTTGGTTGTTTTGTTCCAGACAGAGACCGAGAAAGAATAGTGATGGGTAGTGATCCGGCTGCAGTCGAAACGCCGCCCGAAATAAACGTTTCGCTTCTTGATTGTCTCCCTCTTCTTTAGCCCTACGTCCAGTGAGAAAACAATCCAAGGCGGTCTTGGCCGTAGCGGTCCGAAAATGTTCGTCGTCCTGCTTTGCCGCCTGTTCGTCCTTCAATTGCCGGTGGGCTTGTCCGCGCACGAGCCAGAAAGCTTTCGTCGGCTCGTGGAACAAGCGAGCTTGGTCGAGAATGGCAAGAGCTTCTTGGGGTTCCTTCGACACTAATTGAGCAACGGAATAGTAGGCCAGCGACAACAATGTGCTGTAGGCGTTCTCCTGCACGCTCTCCTTTTGCATGGGTGACAGGTAGGACGCGTTGAGACGATTGATCCATTTCGGATCGTTGGCGACGCCATACACGGCGAGAGCCTCGCGCGCAAATTGATTGGTATGGTATGTACCGTCGTTTGTGCGGGCCAGCGCCATGAAATTGCCGAACCGCACCAGTTCCGCCTTGCGGGCGTCCAGCTCCGCCGCGAGTTCATCCACCTCGGCGGCCGTTGTCGAGAGGGCGGAACGATGTTTGCCGAGCCGGGCTCGGGCTTCGACTAGGCTCAGCCCGGCGAGGGGCAAGTCGCCGGCTTCGATGGCAGTTCGCGCCGACGCCATTGACAGGCCTACTTGCCCGACGATTTGCCGTTGGGCTGAAACCCGTTGCGCGTACATCGCGACGCCGAGGACTGTGACCGCGGCGATCATGAGTGACGTCAATGTCACCGCTGTGACATGACGTCGTGCGGTCTTGCGCATTCGCTTGAAGAGTGAGGGCCGCTTGGCCTTGACCGGCTTATGTTCCAAGAACCTCCGCAGATCTTCCGCCACTTCCCGCGCCGTGGCATACCGATCATCTGGATTCTTCTCCATCGCCTTTAAGACGATGGTTTCCAACTCCTCCGGAATCGCGCGGTCCAGCTTGCGCGGCGTGGTCGGTTCATCAAACGCGATTTGGCGCAAAGTTGCTTCGCGGTCCGGGCCGGGAAACGCAGGTTGCAAGGTCAACAACTCATACAGCGTCACACCCAGCGAATAGATGTCGGTCCGGTGATCGACGGTGATGCGTTTCGCGAGCGCTTGTTCCGGGCTCATATAGCGGAGCGTGCCGACCAGGTCGCCGGTCATCGTCATGCTGGCGCCGCCTTGGTTGCGGGCGAGGCCGAAGTCCGTGATCCAAAGTTTGCCGCGCTCGTCGAGCATCAGATTCGACGGCTTGATATCGCGATGCACGATGCCCATCTGGTGCGCATGATCGAGCGCCTCGGCAGCCTGAATGCCAATCTCAGCGATGCGGCGAAAGCGT
>JAWXBP010000139.1 GCA_034440135.1 Planctomycetia bacterium | reverse complement strand
GATAGTCACGTGCGTATCGTCTTGCGCCCCGACGATCAGCAATTGCGTACCGGCAATGAAGGCCAGGAAAAAGCCGTCGTTGCGGTAGGTCAGGTTCATATACTCGGTGCCGAGCGAATCGGTCGGCAGCGCGAGGAACGCATCGGTCGTGTTCTGCGCGCGGTTGAGTCCGTAGACAGTGACCTCGTCGACGGCCACCACGTGGATGCCGAGGTCTTGGATCGCGGCGATCGCTTCGACCTCGACCTGCGTCGGCAACACCACGGCGGTGACTTCACCGGGATTGACAACGAAATCCTGCGAGAACCCCAGCCCCGGCACACTGACGTTGCCGGTCGTCGCGATGTCGCCGGTGATGAACAACGTCTTCGTGGCCTGATTGCCCCCTTCGAGCAAGTTGTCCGCGAAGCCGAGCCAAAAGTCTTTGCCGCGGTTGTCGATGGCAAAGGCGTCGATCGGCGGCGGTCCCGGTGGCAACGGCAAGTCCTGTGTCGTCACGGTGCTCGCGGCCGTCGGCGCACTACGCGGCATCACGCCCGCCGGGAGCGCCGGTCCCATCGGCGTCACGTTGTTTGCCGCGCCGTGACTTGGATTTGTCTGCGTCGATGTCGTATTCGACTGCGCGAACGGCGACGTCGCCAACAGCGGCGCCGCCAGCGCTTCCACGCGCACGCAGGTGAGCGACACCGTGGATTCCGTATCGGCGTCGTTGTTGACCAGCCGGAAGATCAGCCGCGCGTTACTAACCGTGACGCCCGAAAGATCCACCACCACCCTGTTGCCATCGAAGGCGACGCCCGGACCCATCGCCGCGGGCAGGCCTTCCGTGAGATTGAAGAACGCATCGCGACCATTCGCGAACGGCAGCACGACGCTGCGCCCCTGGTCATCGACGAGCGCCGCCTCGAAGGCGTCGCGGATTTCGCCGCTGCTCGAGGTGTCGAACGCGTCGTCAAAGATGCTGAACCGCAGTTGCGACGCCGTGGCCGGAATCACGATCTCGCGCTGGATGCCGACGACGAAAGAATCTCCTTCCACCAGCGTGGCCGCCATCTCTGCGATCGAAGTCGTGCCGGCGCCGGTTTCGCTGCCGCCGTCCTCGAAGCTCGTCCAGGCCTCGGGATCGCCGTCGAAGGAACAATCGTCGACGCTGAGCGTGAATTGCGTCTCATCCGTCAGCGCCGGAGTTCCCTGGTCGGAAACGCGCACTGTCACCGTGAACGATTCCCCGGCCTGGTCCGGCGTCGGCGTCCAATTGAACACGCCGGTCGCCGGGTCGATCGTGGCGCCCGCCGGCGCGGTCGCTGTGTCGAGGCTGAAAAGGAGCGTGTTAGCCGGCAGATCCGGATCGGTCGCCACGGCCGTGATCGACACGTTCTGCCCGGCGCTCACGGTGCGCGAGGGGATATCCGCCAGCACCGGCGGTCGATTCAGTTCCGAGACGTTGACCAGGAACGTCCGCTCGCCGATCCCGGCCGGATTGGCGCCGTCCGTCGCGCGCACGATCAGCGAGTACGTTCCCGGTCCCTGCGTTTCGTTCGGCGTCCAGGCAATCAATCCGGTGACTGGATCGATCGCGATGCCGAGCGCCGTGCTGGCAGAGTCCAACGAATAGCGAATCGCGCTCGCCGGACCGTCGGGATCGGTCGCCGCGACTTGGAACTGCCAGGGCGCTTCTTCGGGAATCGTCTGATCGGCGATCGCCGCGAACACTGGCGGCTGATTCACTGGCGGCGACGTGTCCTCCGCCGGGAACTCGAACTGGAGGACGACATCGTTGAAGTCCTTGTCGCCCCCGCTGGTCAAGTCTTCGATGCCCACCACGACGTAATTGCCGTAGCGATAGTGATCGAAGACGTCGCCATTGCCGGTCGGAAAGCTGAAGAAGACGTTCGGACGGCTGGCCCGCGGGACCGGCGGCAAAGCCTCTGCCGCCGCGCCATTCTGAACCAGGTAGATGCCCAACAGCGCCCCGGCCGGGAGTTGCAATGTCGTGCTGCCAGGCAAAGTTCCCGGCGCGACGCTCGTGCTGGTCGGCGCCTGATCCTTAGTAAAGATCACCTGCCGGCTGGCGCTTGACAGCGCCGCCTGAACATAGTCCTGGTGTCCTGGCGCGAGCCCGCCCACGACGCCGGCGTCGTTCTCGACGACGAACAAGCCCACTTCGCTGTGCAATTCCGTGTTGCCGCCCCAATGAATCGTGGTCGCCACGCTGGGGGTCTGTGCCGTCGGAACACGGATCGCCGGCGCGGTTTCGCGTTCGTAGTATTCCGGGCTCGCGATGAAGCCGGTTTGAATCGCGGTCGGGTTCGTTCCGGTGGAAAGCAGGTTGGTCCAGTAAGCAAGCCCGCCCGCGTCGGCGCCGCGATGCAGATAGAGCTGATACCAACCGTCCACCTCCTGTTGCAGATTCTCGGGGCTGTAGATGATTTGCCGCGCCACCTGTTGGCGCGAAATCGAACCGAGTTGTCCGAGCCAGTAGTCGCTTTCCGACGTTGCGGCCGGACGGCCGAGAATGTCTTGATAGGCCGCCGCCACGAACGAAGCGTTCGCGCCGCCATGATTGCCAAAATACTCGTTCGAGCCCAGGAATCCGGCCTGCACGTCAAGCAGACTGGTCCCGCCTTGCACGGCCGCGGTCCAGAAATTCAACCCGCCAGCGTCGGCCGGGCGTCCGAGCAACTCGGTGTACAGGTCGGAAACCTCGCCGCGCGTGTATTCGGCCGAATTCAGAATCGACCGCGCCACGTCCTCGCGGCTGATGGCTTTCGTGCCCAGGAGGTCGGACCAGAATTCCAGCCCGCCCGATTCCGCGCGCCGCTCCAACACGTCCTGGTACGCGGCGTCGACGAACTGGCCGAGCGGCGTCCCGATCAGGAGTTGGCGCGCTTCCAACCGTTCCGTCTGCAGTTGGCGAGCACGTTGTTTGCGGCGGCGCGAGGCAAGTTTTCGTAGGCGCGGCATGCTCATGAGTTCTCAATTCCGGCGTCGATCCAAGGGCTGATCAAGGACGCGTCGCGAACCAGCCTGCAGAGCTGGTCGTTACGAGTGCCACAGCAAGGCGATACCCGCGGGCGATCAGAGGGATCGCAATCAGCGACAGCGATTCATCCTTAACGCGACCGCCGACGCATCACGGATGGCCAGTGGTACAAGCGAAAACGATGGCTGTCGGCGGGCATCCATGCCACGATGGCGGAGGCAGAAGCGGCCATTGGCCACGCGCGCAACGACCCAGCGCGGAGTTCGCGCCGTAAAATCGATGCCGGTAGCGCCAGAACGCCTGCCCCGCCCGGCAGCGACATAGTAGTTTCGCTGCGACGCGACAGTCAAGCTTTAGCCGCGACAATTAACAAAAAAGTGCTGCGCCGGCGCAGTCAAGAGTGGATCGCCCGATGTTCGCCGCAGGGCGAAGCTCAAGCCTGCAACGCGGCCTCAGGCGTATCGCCGCCGGCTTCGCGCTGGCGTCGCTGGTTCCGCAGCTCCGACATCATGTGCCGGATCGCCTGGGAATAGTGCTGGACCGAAGCGACAAACTGAGATTGTTGCGCCTCGTCCGCGGCGTTGCCGGCGAGCTGATTGAAGCGGTGCCAGTCCAGCACCCAGTCCTGCCCCACTGCCGCGTCTTTCAACTGCTGGATCGTCTTGGCGAGACGGTCGACCATTTCTCGATCAATTTTGACAGGCGTCGTCGTGTAAGGCGCCGCTCCGAACTGAGAGTTCGCGCCATGTCCCCTGGCGCTTTCGCCGCTGCTCAACAGTCGGATCGCGGCGTACACCGCTGTGATCAACGCCCCGATCGAAGCCGCCCCGGCGGCCATATAACGGCCAATCACAGCCAGAATACCGCCCACCAGAACAAACGCAGTCAGCATCCCCCAGACAAACGGATGGACCGCGGACCCAGCGCTGGAATTGGCCGGCGCCGGCGTCTCGAAGCCGCCGGCCGGCGCCTGCGTCAGATGCGCCCCGACCACGCGCACCACCACCACCGTTATGTTGTCCGGGCCGCCGCGCAGATTGGCCAGGTCGATCAGCACCTCAGCCGCCTCTTGGCAGCTTAGTGTACTGAGCAGGGCGGCAATTTCCTCATTCTCCACCTTGCCGGTCAGACCGTCGCTGCACGTCAGGAAGGTGTCGCCCACCTGCAGCGGAGCAGGGCCTTCCAAGTCCACTTTCACTTGCGGGTTCGGGCCCAGCGAGCGGGTAATGATGTTCTTCGGGATATACGACGGCACTTCCTGCTCGTTGATCTGGCTGCCCGACTGCATTTCCCAGACGAGGCTGTGATCGAACGACATCTGCTCCAGTTTGTCGCCCCGCAGTCGGTACACGCGGCTATCGCCGACGTGGGCGATCAGAGCGCCCTGCGGCAGCAAGACCAGCGCGGAGCATGTCGTGCCCATCCCTTTGAACTCGGGATTCGCCGTCCCGCGTTCGTGAATTTTTTCGTTGGCGTCGAGCATCGCCCGCTGCAGGGCGGTCGGCGGCGCTTCTTCCCGGAGCTTGTAGTACGTGTGCGGGACGCTATCCGTGGCCAGTTTGCTGGCGAGCTCGCCCGCCGCGTGGGCGCCCATGCCGTCGGCCACCATGAACAAGTGGCCGCGCTGCCGGAAACTGGCCTCGTCTCCCGCCACGACGACGGCGAACGAGTCCTGGTTATTGGTCCGGCGCATGCCGATGTTGGACAGCGAGGCGTATTCCACTCCGCTATCCCAGCCGTCGGCGAGAGGGTCCATATCGAACGCCAAGGTCGAATGATTGTCGATTCGCGCGACCGCGAAATGTTGTTCGTGAATTGTCGCTGTTTACGTCGAACGGCCCGGCCCGGGCATTGCCCGCTCGGCGCCGCTTACCCCCGCACAAGTATAACTCGGCAAAGACTTTGAGGGCAGATACCGGTTTCGAGGTTTTTTTCGCCGGAAAATAACGCCGGCCGGGGCGCAAACCATAACCTCGTCCGACCTTAACGGTTCATTCGTCCGGCGACCAGAAATGTTGCGGCGAAGTCCACTTGGTCCGCACGGCAAAAGCGGGGGGACCATGTGCAGGACCAGGGGGACCCGCGATGCGCCCTCAACGTGCCATCGCCAGCGACCATCGAAGAATCGGATTCTCTCGCGCCGGCGGCCAAGAATCGGAAGGTTGTCGACAACAGTGGTCCTGAAAGCCCGCGCAGCCGATTTACAACGCCTGCTCCCAACCTTCGCCTAGCAGCTTCTCCCACCAGGCTTCGCCGCCGAGTACCGAGGAACCTAGCAACCCCGCGTACGGGTCTTCCGCCTTGGGATTCGCGAGCCGGGCAAAGTAATAATCCAGTAGCGCCTCCCGCATCGCTTCCTCGCCAATTTCACCGCCCCCGCCGCCG
>JAWXBP010000138.1 GCA_034440135.1 Planctomycetia bacterium | reverse complement strand
GGGCGACACGATCTTGGATCCGGTGATGGGGTCGGGGACGACCGGAGTTGCGGCCGTGCGCAATGGACGGCGATTCGTCGGTTACGAGCGCGATCGCCGTTACTTCGCCAAGGCTTCTCAGCGTATTTCCTCGGCGAGCAACGTTGGCTAAGAAGGCAGCAAAGCGCGCACCAGCAAAGCCGAAGGCCAAGGCCTCGGCGGCGATGGATGCTTTGCTGGCCGGTGAGCGGAATCGCCGGCAGATGGCGCTGGCCAGTCGCGAGAAGTCCGAGGAGGTGCGCGAGATTGGCGCGCTGCCGGCGGTCGTAGATCCGGAGCGGCGGCGGAAGTCGATCGACGATTTTCGGTTATTCTGCGAGACCTATTTCTCGCGCGTGTTCACGCTCAAATGGTCGGCCGACCATAAGCGTGTGATCGCCAAGATCGAACGCTCGGTGCGCGAAGGTGAACTGTTCGCGATCGCCATGCCGCGCGGCAGCGGCAAGACGTCGCTCTGCGAAGTCGGTTGCTTGTACGCGATCCTGGGGGGCTACCACGCGTTTGCGCTCCTGGTCGGCGCCACGATGAACGCCGCCAAGAACAACCTGCAAGCGATTCAAACGCAGCTGGAAACCAACGACGACCTGTTGGCCGACTTTCCCGAGGTCTGCTATCCGATTCAGAAGTTGGAAGGCATTCACCAGCGGAAGCTGTTGTACCAGGGCGACCCGATCCGCACGCTCTTTACCAAGACTCGGATTGTGTTGCCGACGATCGAGGGGAGCCAGGCCTCGGCCAGCATCATCCAGGTGGCCGGCATCACGTCGAGTTTCCGCGGCTTGAAACACACGCGCCCCGACGGCAGTACGGTGCGGCCGACGTTCGGTTTGATCGACGATCCGCAAAACGACCGGTCGGCCAAATCAGAGACGATGAACAGCGCTCGCGAACAAACCATTTCCGGCAGCTTTCTTGGCTTGCCCGGTCCAGGACAAAGTATGTCGGGACTATTGTGCGTCACGGTGATCGAACGCAACGACGTCGCCGAGCGGTTTCTCGATCGGCAACGCAATCCTGCCTGGCAGGGGGAGCGACTGAAGCTCGTGTACGCTTGGCCGACGGATGAAGATAACTGGGCCAAGTACGCCGAGCTCCGCGAGGAGGGGCTCCGCAACGAGGACGGCGGCAAGGCGGCCACCGAGTTCTATCGCAAGAACCGCAAGAAGATGGACGTCGGCGCCAAGGTCGCCTGGCCGGAGCGATACCGCAGCGGTGAACTGTCCGGCATTCAGTACGCGATGAACTTGCGACTGCACGACGCGCGGGCGTTCGCCGCGGAATACCAGAATGATCCGCTCGTGGAATCGAGTTCGCTGGAGTTGGCCACGGCCGATGAGATTTGCGCGCGGCTGAATCGCTTAAAGCGCGGCACCGTGCCGGCTTGGGCAACCAAGTTGGTGATGTTCATCGACGTCCAACAAAAGGGGCTGTACTGGGGCGTCTCGGCGTTCAGTGACGATTTCACGGGCGCCGCCGTACAGTACTCGACTTGGCCGGAACAAGGACGGTCGCGATTTACGGCGCTGGCCTTGCCACGCACGTTGGCGGCCGAGACGAAAGAACCCAGCCTGGAGGGGCAACTCTACGCCGGTTTGCAGCGATTGTGCGAAGAGCAGCTCGGGCGCGAATGGCCACGCGAAGGGGGCGGGTCGCTGCGCATCTCGCGGTGTGCGATCGATAGCGCGTGGGGCATGTCGACGGACGTCGTGTACCGCTTCTGCCAGCAATCGCGGTTTGCCAGCCTCTTGATCCCGAGTCGCGGCCTCGGCATTTCCGCCCACGAAAACCCGTTGTGTGAAGGGCAAAAGAAGCCCGGCGAGCGGATCGGCCTGAACGCCAAGGTCACGCGCAGCCAGAAGCGGATGATCCCGTACCTGCTGTTTGACACGAATTGGTGGAAGAGCTTCTTTCAAACGCGACTGCGCGTCGGCCTGGGCAACAAAGGCGCGTTCGCCTTGTTCGGTGACCAGGCCAAAGCGCATTGGTTCTTGGCCGAGCACTTAACCGCCGAATTTGCCGAGGAAGCCTACGGCAAGGGGCGGATGGTCTGGGTCTGGAAGCTGCTACCGGGCAAAGAGAATCACTGGCTCGACGTGTTCGTCGGCTGTCACGTCGTGGCCAGCATGGAAGGGGTCAAGCTGATCGAGGTGGGAGAAGGCCGGGCGGCGTCGAAGGTCGCGCCGCCGCCGGCGATGGCCATGTCGGCGAAGCTGCGCGCCAAGCGGGAGCAACGCAGGTGAGTGCCGCCGAGGTTAGCCCGGAACGCTGCCGATCCTGCAATTGCGCCCAGAGTCGCGTGGTGTGGACACGGCAGGTGATGGCGACGGTGAACGGTAAGACGAACCGGATCACTCGCCGCAAACGCGAGTGCCGGCATTGCGGACGGACCTATATCACCAGCGAACGTCACGAATGCTGATTGTTTTCCGAGTAAGTTACACCGGTGTAACTTCGCGCCTTGCCGCCGCCGGCGACGGGGCGAAACATCCCCTTGATGGCAAATCTCAGCGAACAGATCGAAGACGTGGCGTCTGCGCCGAAGCGGATGACCAATGACGCCGGCAGCGTCGAGGAACACGACCTCGGCCAACTGATCGAGGCGGACAAATACCTGCGGGCGAAGGATGCCGCGACGCGGCCGATCCGTGCGGTCGGCTACGGCAAATTCATTCCGCCCGGCACTCGGTAATGCTCCAAGCGTTCAAACAGCTCTTTCGACGTCCGCCGGCTGCGCCTGTGCGAGCTGAGCGGCCGCGCGAAGTGCGATTTGTGGGCGGCAATGCGCACGCCTCTTTCGACACCGCCGCGACAAACGACGAAAACCGCAAGCAATGGCGTTACGCGGACGGACTCTCTGCCGAACGCTGCAATAGCGCCCAGGTCCGCAGGATCCTGAGGAATCGCGGCCGCTACGAAACGGACAATAACAGTTACCTGTCGGGAATGATGCGCACGTTGTCGAATGATTGCATTGGCCGCGGACCGCGGCTGCAGCTGAACACGAAGGATGTCGTCGGCAATCAGCGGGTCGAACGCGCTTTTGCCAATTGGGCCAAACAAGTTCGGCTGGCGGAGAAGCTGCGGATTATGCGTCGCGGTCGGGCCGTCGACGGTGAAGCGTTCCTGCAGCTGGTGACCAACCCGCGGTTGGCGAGCGCTATCAAGCTGGACCTGCGTTTGATCGCTCCGGAGCGCGTGACCAGTACGGACCTGAGCGTCACGGACTCGCAACGGATTGATGGCATTCGCTTTGACGAATCCGGCAACCCAGTCGCGTATGACCTTCTCGATCGACCCGTGGGCCGCGAGCTCGGCATCAACGATTGGAAAAGTCGGCCGGTCGACGCCTCGCAGATTGTGCATTGGTTCCGTTGCGAGCGCGCCGAGCAGTACCGCGGCATTCCGGAGATCGTGCCGGCGTTGCATCTCTTTGCGCAGCTGAGGCGGTTCACGCTGGCCGTCATCGCCGCGGCCGAGGCCGCAGCAGATCACGCCGGCGTCATTAAGGCGAACGTGCCGCCGGAGGATGTTGAAAAATATGATTCCGGCGACGTTGTCGAACTGGAGCCGCGGAGCTTCGTCACCTTGCCGGCAGGCTGGGACATCAACCAGATCGACGCCAAGCAGCCGACGACGACTTACGATTCGTTTGTCAGCAAGATT
>JAWXBP010000137.1 GCA_034440135.1 Planctomycetia bacterium | reverse complement strand
GGCGCCGCGTATCAGGTGACCGATCGCTTGAGCGTGGGAGCGACGCTCGGCGTGGGCATTAACCACATGGAGCTCGAGGGGCCGTACTCGCTGCAGTCCCCCGGCCAGTTACAGGGGACGCCGGCGCTGTTTGACTTGCAAGCGACCGGCGCCGCGCCCGTTTGGTCCGTCGGCATGCAGTACAAGGCGAGCAAGCGCACGACCTTGGGCCTGACCTACATCGCGGAGACGCGGTTTCACAACCACGGCGACACCGTGATGCAGATTCCGGGCATCGGCGTGAACGAATATCAAACCGACCTGCAAGTCACCTGGCCGCAATCGCTCGGCTTGGGCGTAAAGCACAAGCTGCTACCGCAATTGACGGTGGCGGCCGATGTGATCTGGTTCGATTGGTCGAACGCCAAGGAAAGCTACACGGCCAGCTTCAGCGAGCCGACTAACCCCGTTGTCGGCTCATTGGCGCCCACGCTGACGGAAGAATACCCGCTGAATTGGCGCGACAGTGTGACGGTGCGTCTCGGGTCCGAGTACTACCTGTGCGGCCACCGTACACTCCGCGCGGGCTACGTATATCATCGCAACCCGATCCCGGATGAGACGCTCACGCCGTGGATTCAAACAACGCTGGAGCACGGCGTGTCCGCGGGTTACGGCTGGCGCTTCAACCGCGTGTGGAATCTCGACGTCGCCTATCAATTCAACTGGGGCAACCCGCGCAACGTCGGCGACAGCAGCTTCATCGGCGACGACTTCAGCAACAGCCGCATGGTAACCGAGGCGCACTGGGCGTACTTCAGCGTGATGCGGCCGTTTTAGTGAATACTCGGGCGATGCATGAGAATTCACCACGGAGGCACGGAGACTCGACCTCCGTGCTCTCTGGTGCCTCCGTGGTGAAGTATTTGAATTAGAGCAGGCCCTTGAGCGCCGAGATGGCTGCTTCGTAGTTGGGGTGTTCGGCGACTTCCTTGACTTGCTCGGCGTAGGCGACTTTGCCGTCCTTGTCGAGGACGAACACGCCGCGGGCCAGCAGTTTGAGTTCTTCGATCAGCATGCCGAACTTCTGGCCGAAGTTGCGATCCTGGTAGTCGCTGGCGACGCGCATGTTCTTGATGCTCTCGGCGCCGCAGAAGCGATTCATCGCGAACGGCAGGTCGAGGCTGACCGTGACGGCGTTGATCTTGTCGCCGAACGAATTCAGCTCGTCATTGAACTTCTTGGTCTGCGCGGCGCAGACCGGCGTGTCGAGCGACGGCACGACGCTGATAAAGCTCGGCTTGCCCTTCAAGTCGGCGAGCGTGAGGGTCTTCAGTCCCCCTTCGAAGTAGTGCAGCGTGAAATCAGGCGCAGCCTGGCCAGCCTGTACGGCCTCGCCAGCGAGGGTGAGCGGGGTGCCCTTGAAAGTGACGGCGCCGGAGCGTGACATGGTCGAATTCCTTGAACGTGAAGGTCACAACGCGGAAGCTGCCCTGGCAACGACGCCATGCGGGGCAAAATCGCGTCAAATGGTGTGCTGGTCGCAAGTAAGGCCCGTAATATCGCACACCATGGCGTCGCGACAAGGGGCCGCACGCATTCCGCCGGCCCTCAGCGAGCGGACCGATTGACTCTGCTCATCGTGCCGGCTTTGCCGCTTGCAATGCTACTATAAGCGGATATGATACTAGCCGTCCGCTCCGTGGTTCGCCCCTCACGTCGCGGCGCCCACAGTCGTTGCTTGCCATCCAATAGCGGGGCGAATTCGCCTTTTGCTGTGAGGAGGAGCGGCAATGATTCAGCTTGCGCCCGGCTGGGAATTGGACGTCGAACGGGGACCCGATTGGCTCTTTGTCCGGGTCCGCTGCCCTGATCTGCCGGTGGACGAACTGCCCCTGTTGGCGGACGCCATCTGGCGATTGATGACGCAGCACTTCTGTTATCGCCTCGTGCTGGAATTGAACGAAGTTCGCCTCCTGCACAGCCGCCTGATCGGTCAACTTGTGCTGCTGCACAAGCGCCTGGCCAATCACGAAGGCGGCATGCTGCGGGTCTGCGGATTGTCGCCGGAGAACCGCGCCGTGTTGGAGATGAGCCGGCTCGAACGCCGCTTCCCCAACTACGAGAACCGCGAACAAGCCGTGATGGGACATCGGCCTGCGCAGCCGCGCTGATTGGCGCGTTGTGACCGTTCGGCGTTGTACGAGAAAAAGCCCAGGGAAGGCCCTCGGAGTCTTCGCAAGGTGGTTAGACTTTGGGTGGCCTTCCCTGGGCTTGTTGCGCACGACGATCGATTTGAACTACTACGCGGCAGTGAGCTTCGACAGCGCCACTTCCAGCGCCTTGCGCAGTTGCGGGTCGCTATCTTGCGCCGGGGGCGGCGCCATGGGAGAACTTCTGCGGATCACGTCCCGCTCGCGGCGGCGGCGGACCATTTCCTTGAATTCATCTTCGGTGAGTTTGACTTCGTTGCCTTCATCCGGACGCACGCCCCAGTCCCCGGTGTTCTGATCGCGGGGGCCGCGGCGATGGATATTCTTGCCGCTCGGTCGCCAGAAACTGGCCGTGGTGAGCTTGAGCACGCTGCGCCCGCCTTCCAGCGGCAGCACTTCCTGGACGCTCCCTTTGCCCCAGCTTTGTTCGCCGACGACGATCGCAGCACCGTGATCCTGCAAACAGGCCGCGAAGATTTCCGCGGCGCTAGCGCTGTATTCATTGATCAAAATGACTACCGGACGTTTCGCGTCCCAAAGCGTGCCTGAGGTTGCCGTGAAGCGTTCCACTTCCACGCCGCCACGTCCCCGAGTGCTGACAATCACGCCGCTATCGAGAAACATGTCGCATGTTTCCGTGGCGGAGTGTAACAAGCCGCCCGCGTTATCGCGAAGGTCGAGGATCACCGCCCGGGCGTTGTGTTCGTTGAGCCATTCCAAGGCGGTTTGCAACTCATCGATCGTTTTCTCACCGAACGAGCGGATCCGCACGTAGCCGATGCGGTCCTCGCGTTCCAGGAAGAAGCTCCATTGGTCGTCCGCCTCGTGGCCGTCGCCGACGACGCTTTCCACGGCGATTTCGGCGCGGACCAGCGTCATCTCTAACGGCGACGGTTCGCCAGCGCGCTCGATTTTCAGCCGCACCATTTCACCGATCGGGCCGCGCATGCGATCCGTGGCGTCTTCCATCGATAGCTGAGCCGTATCCTCTCCGTTGATTTCCAGGATCACGTCGCCGGGCATGATGCCCGCGTTGTAGGCGGGCGTGTTGTAGAGCGGGCTGGTGATCGTGAGCCGGCCGGTCTGTTCGTCTTTCAGAACCGAAACGCCTACGCCGCCGAATTTTTGTTCTAACTCGGATCGCAGCGCATCGGCCTCGCGCGGCGGGATGTAGGCCGAATACTCGTCGCCCAGGGAGCCGACGATCCCATTGAGCGCCGCCTCGAACATCCGCCGGTCGTCGGTCGGTTCGAGGTACTTCCGATCGATCTGGTCCATCACCTCGGCATAAGTGCCGAACATCTTGGCGTACCGACCGCCCTGCAGTCGGGCCTCGTTAAAACAGATCAGCGAAGCGCCGCAGACCAGGAACAGGGCAAAGAGATTGCGGGGTGTCATGGCGGGTCACCAAAATCCGTCCAATGGTAATGCCCGTCATCATAGCGAATTCGCGTCCGTGGAAAACGAAGCAGGCCGCCGAATCCTCGGCGGCCTGATCCATTGCTATCCGAAATCGCGGTCGCGGGACCGCGGATACGGCCTTAGCCGCAAGTCGAGCCATTGCAAACCGGGGCTTCGCAGGCCGGAGCGCAGCACTCGCCGCAGCTACGACGCGAACGGCAACGACGGGCACGACGGCAACCGGCGTCCGCCGATTCCGCAACCGCCAGCACGCCAGCGACGACCAACAAGCCCAAGGCAATCAGCTTCGAGAACCGCTTCATGGAAATGTCCCCTCTGAGAGTGAAAAACTCCATCGGGCCGGCTCTCATTGCCGACCTACTTTGGAAAGAGGGGCAGCATAGCGGGACCTTGAGGCGCGAAAAAGGGGGGTGGAAGGCCTGTTGCCGGCCCTCCAGATCGATAAGGTTTTACGATTGCGTAGGTTACGAAGACAAAATTAACCGGAGATTCGGCCATAAAATCCCCCACGACGGGGAGTGTTGGATCGCCAGTGGCGGTGCATTTCCTGTCAGGTCATCCAGCGCACCAACTGGTCGCCGAGCGAAGGCGAGAGCTGCGAAATGGCGAACAATAAGCGCGCCGTGCGAGGGTAAACCAATTCGCGGCGGCGGCGTTCGCACCCATCCAAGATGCGTTGCGCAAGCCAAGTTGGATTGAGCGCGCTGGTCTTCACGCCCGCGCCGGCCGTCGCCGCTTCGGCGGGGATATTGTCGAGCCGATCGGTATCGCGTTGGCGAGGCTCGGTGCGAGCAATCGGCCCCGGGCAAACGAGCATTACGTGCAGACCTTGCGGTTCCAGTTCCAATCGCAGTTGTTGGGTGTAGCCCGTGACCGCGAATTTGGCGGCGGCGTAGGCGCCCAGCCAGCGCGCCGCCGATTTGCCGGCCAACGAGCCGATATTCACCAGGTGGCCGCGCCGGGAGATCAGTTCCTTGGCGAACGCCCGAGTACAGATGACGGTCGAGATCAAGTTCACTTCGAGCAAGTGCCGAAAGTCGTCCGGCGTCGTTTCTAGGGCGGCGCCGCGGGCGGACTTGCCGGCGCAGTTCACCAGCAGGTCCACCCGGCCAAGGCGGTCTAAAGATTCCTTGGCCAGGTCATGGACTTCAGCCTCGTTCGTCACATCCGCGCGGAAGGCATGGGCGTCGCCGCCGGCCTGGCGAATGCGTTCCACGGCGGCGTCCAGTGCGTCGGCGCCGCGGGCGGCCACGACAACTTTCGCGCCCGACGCGGCCGCCGCTTGCGCGATGGCGAAGCCCAGCCCAGAGGAAGCGCCCGTGACTACGACTCCCTTGCCGGACCAATAGCTGGACATGTTGGAATCGTTGGCCGGACGGGGGAGTGGAATCCAAACGTGGTAGAGTAGGCTGAAATTGTAGGGGAAACCAACGCGCGTTGAAGCGGCCCATGCCGGCCGGGCGCGATGGCCCAGGAAATTTGCGGGCCAGTCGTTATTCAATGAGTACATTCACGACCGCTAATCGCTAAGAGGATATGACGATGGACACCGCGGCGCCTGAAACGGATGTCGCTCGTCTGGTGAAGACGTATCAGGCGGGTGTCTGGCGTTACTTGCGGGCGTTGGGGTGCGAGGCGTCGACGGCCGACGACCTGACGCAGGAGACGTTTTTGACAGTCCTGGAAAAGCCCTTTTCGGACTTCAATCCAGCGGCCACGGCGGCCTACCTGCGAACCGTCGCGCGGAACCTGTTCATCTCCTTGCAGCGTCGGGCGAATCGCAGCATCTCGGTGGCCGATCTGGATGAGTTGGATCTGGATTGGAGCCGTTGGGCGGGGGACGACGCCGGGCAACACCTGCTCGCGTCGCTGAAGGAATGCCTTCAAGCGTTGGGCGAGAAGGCGAAACGGGCGATTGAGTTGCGGTATCAAGAAGAGGCCTCGCGGGCTGGCATTGCCACTTCGCTCGGCATGAGCGAGGACGGGGCGAAGAACTTGTTGCAACGGGCAAAGCAACAGCTCCGCGAGTGCGTGGAACGGAAACAGAGATAGGCGTCATGTCGGGTACTCACAAAGATCGAATTCTCGAGGTCTGCCTGGAAGAACTCCTTTCCGGGCAGTCTCCTCCAGATTTGACGGACCGTGTGCTCCGCGCCGCCGCCGCTCGTCGAGTGGCTGCCAACGGAGCGCATGGGCAGAAGTCCGTCGCGATCCCACCTTCGCCGGTCGGCTCGGGGCAGGCGGCCGGCGAAGGTGTTTCGTTTAGCGTGCCGGAAATCTCGGCGCCCATCGTCACGGTCGCCGCCACAAGCAGCGTGGCGAGTCGCTATCCACAGCGCCGGCGAAATGCATTGCCGTGGATGCTGGCCGTGGTGGTGGCCGCGAGCCTGCTGCTCGCGCTCGGCATGTTTCTGAATCGCGGCGATAACGCCGCGCAGATCGCCGAACAACCGAAGCCGCCTTTGGACGGCAAGGCCGCGCCGGATGAAGCGCCGCAGTTAGCCCAAGAGCCATCGACTCCGGAAGCCATGCCAGCGCCGGCCGACGATTCGCCGCTGGAAGACCAGGCGCCGGTCGTGGTCAAGATCGCGCCGGGGAACGACGGTTCCAATTCCCCCGACGAATCTGCTACTGAAGCGGTGGCGGTCGCCGAGCGAACGCTCGCTACGCCGGACGCCGAAGTCGTCGCTTTTATCGACGCGGAAATTCGCAAAGCCTGGCAGGCGGCGGCCGTGGGGCCCTCGCCCGACGCGACCGATTCGGAATGGTGCCGTCGCGTTTACTTGGATCTGCTGGGCCGCATTCCGACGATCGACGAGTTGCAGCAGTACGCGAACAATCGCACGAAAGACAAACAGGAAAAGCTGGTCGACGAGCTGCTCAGTTCCGATCGTTACGCCGAGGAATACGCGCGGAATTGGACCACGATCTGGACGAACTCGCTGATCGGGCGCTCTGGCGGGGCGAATAACAACAGCATCGCGAATCGCGCCGGGATGCAGCAGTACCTGCGCCGTTCGTTCCAGCGCAACAAGCCGTATGACGAGATGGTCACCGAGTTGGTCAGCGCTGAAGGTTCCGGCCGCCCTGGCGACGAGAACTACAACGGCGCGGTGAACTTCATCGCCGACAACTTGCAGGACGACGCCACGGCCGCCACGGCGAAGACCGCCCGGCATTTCCTCGGCATGCAGGTGCAGTGCACGCAGTGCCACAATCATCCGTTCAACGATTGGAAGCAGAATCAATTCTGGGAGTTGAACTCCTTCTTCCGGCAGGCCCGCGCGACGCGCACCGGCACGGGCGACACCGCGGGCGTCACGTTAACCGACGTGGATTTCCGCGGCGAGAGCGGGCAGCAGCCGGATGATGCGGAGATCTATTACGAGTTGCGCAACGGCACCGCCGCCACGGCTTATCCGGTGTTCGTCGACGGACAAAAGATCGCGAACCGCAGCGGGCGCGTCGCCGCGGTGCGCCGCCGCGCCGAACTGGCGAAGTTCATCGTGCGGTCGCCGAACTTTGGCCAGGCGATCGTTAACCGGATGTGGTCCCACTTCCTCGGCCATGGCTTCACCAAGCCGATCGACGACATGGGACCGCACAATCCGCCCACGAATAGTGAGTTAGTCGCGCGATTGGGCGTCGAGTTCGCCGGCGGCGGACATGATCTCAAGCGTTTGATGCGGTGGATCGTCCTTTCGGAGCCGTACGCGCTCTCCAGCACCTACGGCAAGCGCTACAAGAATGAGAAAGATGACCCCTCGATGGGCGAGAAGCCGCTGTTCAGTCACTTCTATATGCGGCAGATGGAAGCCGAGCAGATGTATCAATCGCTGCTCGTGGCCACGGAGGCCGACAAGACGCAAGGCAGTTACGAAGAGCAGGAACGCACGAAGACCGAATGGCTCGCGCAATTCACTCTCGCCTTCGGCACGGATGAAGGGGATGAAGCCACGACGTTCAACGGCACGATTCCGCAGGTGTTGATGATGATGAACGGCGAGATCACCGAACACGCCGTGAACGTCGAGCCAGGCAGCTTCCTGCACAAGCTGGTCTACGAGAGCAATGACCGCGCGGAGAGCTTGGACCGGCTGTATCTGGCGGCGCTGGGGCGCCGGCCGACGGGTCAGGAAATCCAGGCCGCTAACGACCTGCTCGATGCCCGTGGTGGAGACACCGCGGCCGCGATGCAGGACGTCTGGTGGGCGCTGCTGAACAGCGGCGAGTTCATTTTCAATCGGTAGGGGGCAAGAGGGAGGAGAAAAGGAGCAGAGGAGTAATGGAGTATTCGAAGCACGGACTGGTGGAGAAGTAGGTCGGCGGGAGGTGAAAGGTGACGGTGGAGGAGTAACGGCCAGTGAGCAAGATTCTTTGCTCCTTTACTCCTCTGCTCCTTTTCTCCTCAATCCACACGGGGCAAACCACATGACGGGCAATTGGTCGGGGCTCCCCTCGGGGATGACCCGGCGACATTTTATGCGACATCTGGCCGGCGCTTCGGCGCTGGTCTTACCGGCGACTTCGTTCACGCGTTCGTTGCACGCGAACGTCGACAAGTTGCGCAAGAATCACAAGGCCGCCATCTTGTTGTGGATGGGGGGCGGACCTTCGACGTTGGACCTTTGGGATCTGAAGCCAGGCGCGACCACTGGCGGGCCGTTCAAGCCAATTTCGACGACCGGCGACGTCCAGATCAGCGAACATCTGCCTTTGATTGCCAAGCAGATGAAGCATCTGTCGATCGTCCGTTCGATGAGCACGCGCGAAGCGGATCACGATCGCGGTCGTTACTACATGCACACCGGCTACGTCCCCAACTCGAGCATCGAACATCCGAGCTACGGCGCGGTGATCAGCCACGAATTGATTGAGACGCGTCCGGAACTGCAAGTTCCGCCGTTCGTGTCGATCGGCGGCGGCAGCGAAGGTCCGGGTTTCCTGGGCATGACCTACGCTCCGTTCGTGGTCGGCTCCAACGGCGACGTACGGAACTTGAAGGTGGCATTGCCGGAAGATCGGTTGATGCAGCGGATGAAAATGCTGCAGATGTTGGAAACTGGTTTTGCATCGCAGAACCGCGGCGAGCTGGCCAATGACCACGCCAAGGTGCTCGAGAAGACCGTATCGCTGATGACCAGCGAGCAGATGAAATCGTTCAAAGTGGATCAGGAACCGCAGGCCGCGCGCGATCGTTATGGCAACACCGGCTTCGGCCGCGGCTGCTTGATGGCGCGCCGGCTCGTGGAGGCGGGCGTGCCGTTCATCGAGGTCGATTTCGGCGGTTGGGACAACCACGCCGGCATCTTCCCAACGTTGCAGAACCAGAAGCTGCCGGAACTGGACATGGCGATGAGCGCGTTGGTCGAGGACCTCGCCGAGCGCGGCCTGCTTCAGGATACGGCGGTGATTTGGATGGGAGAATTCAGCCGCACGCCGCAGATCAACGGCAACGCCGGACGCGATCACTGGGCGCGCAGTTGGAGCGTCGTCGTGGGTGGCGCCGGCATGAAGGGGGGCATCGCCGTGGGCGAGACTAATGCCACGGGCACGGCAGTCGTCACCAAGCCGTATTCGTCGGAAGACCTGATGGCCACGGTCCTCAAGTCGCTCGATATCCCGTTGGAAACGACCTACACGAGCAAGAGCGGCCGGCCGATGAAGATCGCCAACAGCGGCAAGGTGATTGAGGAACTGTTTGCGTGAGCGGAGTGAGGAGTGGGGAGGAAAAAAGGAGTAGAGGAGTAAAGCAGGCAAGAGCGAACACAAATCAATTTGCGGCGAGTGGCGTTGAGCTACTTCGCTGCATAACCGTACCCCGAATGACTCCCGAATCAGGGGGCATCCGCTGCGCCCATAGCAAGCGCTCTGCTATGGGCGCTTTTTTTGCGCAGATGGTTCACTTGGCCGGAACGCGGGATTACATGGGCGGGGCCGCTCCGGATTTTCACCGCGGAGAACACGGAAGAGGAAGGAGACGGCAAACCTTTATGAACTGCGGAGGCGCTGAGACGCAGAGAGAGAGTCTTGAATGTCGACGAACTGAGAGCTTATGGTCACTTGCCAACTTCGCAGTTCGACCATTCAACTTTCGAGATTCGTCATTCATTCCACATTCCACCTCTCTATTCCGCCAGGTCCGGGATCAGCATCGCCGCCGGGCGTAGACTTACCGCTGTTTTGGGTGGCGGATCCGAGGCGGCTTCTTTGAGGAGTTCCTCTTGCGCGCGGCAGGGGATTTCATCCGGCGTCGGGCGCAGACGTGTGTAGGAGCCATCGGCGTTTAATACGCGGGCTTTCACGTTGTCGCGCAAATAGACCGGCAAGAAGTCTTGCAGGACACGGTCCTTGAGCACTGCCGACTCGATCGGGAACATCACCTCGACACGACGGAAAAAGTTGCGCGGCATCCAGTCGGCGCTGGAGAGGAAGACTTCGGCTTCGTCCTCGACGCCGAACACATAGATGCGGCTGTGCTCCAGGAAGCGATCGACGATGCTGCGCACGCGGATACGTTCCGACACGCCGGGCAAGCCCGGGCGGAGGCAGCAAATGCCGCGCACGACGAGGTCGATTTCGACGCCCGCCTGGCTCGCGCGATAGAGCGCCTGGATGACGTGGTTGTCGACGAGTGCGTTCATCTTGGCGAAGATGTAAGCTGGCCGGCCTTCCTGCGCGCGGGACGTCTGTGCTTCGATCAACTCGATGGTGCGACGATGCAAATCGGTCGGCGCGACAATCAACTTGCGCCACGGTCGCCCTTGTGAATAGCCGGTCAGCAAATTGAACAACGCCGAAGCGTCGTCCGTCATATCATCGTTGGCTGTGAACAAGCCCAAATCGGTGTAGACGAGCGCCGTCGTGGGATTGTAGTTGCCGGTCGCCAGATGCACGTAGCGGCGCAGCTCCTCGCCTTCCTGGCGGATGACCAGCGACAGCTTGCAATGCGTTTTCAAGTCCAGGAAGCCGAACACCACGTGGACGCCGGCGGTTTCCAGTTTGCGGGCCCAGCCGACGTTGGCTTCCTCATCGAACCGGGCTTTCAATTCCACGAGCGCCGTGACGTGCTTGCCGTTTTCGGCCGCCAGGATCAGCGCCCGGGTGATGGGCGAATCGCCGCTGGTGCGATAGAGCGTTTGCTTGATGGCCAGCACCTTGGGATCTTTCGCTGCGCGATTGACGAACTCGACCACGGGGTCGAACGACTCGAACGGATGATGGAGCAGCACGTCGTGCTTTTTGATCGCGGCGAAGATATCCCCGCCGGGGCGCTCGCCGCCGAAATAGGCGACGGGCGTGAAGGCGGGATCGTGGAGATGTTCCTTGCCGGGAATCTTCAACAACCCCGTTAGCGCCGTCAGGTCGAGCGGGCCGGGGATGCGGAAGACCTCGTTGTACGTATCGTTGGAATCGGCGAGCGCGACGCGCATCTCCTCGTCTTCGACGATCATCCGCACGAGTTGCTCGCTCCCCCCTTCGGCGACTTCCATCCGCACCGCCGCGGCGCGTTGGCGCGCCTTGATGCGCTCGTCAATCAGTTGCAGCATGTCGTCCGATTCCTGCTGCAACAATTCCAGATCACTGTCGCGCGTCAGGCGGAATGTCGTGCTGGTCAGGATCTCGAACCCGCCGAACAACTCCGGCAAGCGCGAACTGACGGCGTCCTCCAGGAGAATGAAGTCGTGCTGTTCCCCTTCGCCGACCGGCACCAGCCGTGGCAACACTTGCGGAACTTGCACGACGGCGAACAATTCCTTTGGCCCGAGCGCCTTTTGCCGGCGCAACATCACGGCCAGGTAGAGTCCGCGGTTGTGAAACCTTGGGCTGGGGTGCGCCGGGTCGACGGCCATGGGAGTTAGAATCGGCATCGCGCGGTCGACGAAGAACTTGTCCAACCGCCGACGTTGGCCTTCGTTCAGGTCTTCCGGCTTGAGCAGTCGAATTCCCTCGGCCGCCAGCAACGGCACGATCGATTCGTTCCAGCAACGGTATTGCGCCGTGACCAATTCTTGCGTGCGACGCGCGATGCGTTCCAACTGCGCCAACGCCCGCAGTCCGTCCGGCGAAAAATCCTGCGGGGCGCCGTCGCCAAAGGCCTGCTCGCGCAGGCCGGCCACGCGGACCATGTAGAACTCGTCCAGGTTGGAGCTAAAGATCGCCAGGAATTTCACCCGCTCCAAGAGCGGCGTGCCTGGGTCCTCGGCCTCCTCCAGCACGCGCGCGTTGAACTCCAGCCAGCTCATCTCGCGGTTGATGAAGTGCTCCGGCAACATTTCGCGGCCTTCCACGGTGCGGCTCCTGCGGTTCGTAACTGTTGCCAGCGTTCAATTCCCTAGGGAAATCATAAGCCGGTCCCCGGGGGCAGGCCAATGCGTTGCGCCGCGGCTTGCCAGCCGCGCCGGAGCCCCGGTTTTCTTGACGGTTCCCGTTCGCGTGCCTATAGTTGCGCTTGATGGGGAAGTCCGCTGCCAGCGCCCGAATTGAAAAGAAAGCGCCTCTTACGGAGGACCGGGACGCATTGCGCTCGGCCCTGGAATCGGCTGGCTGCCGCTACACGCAGCAACGTGCGGCGGTTTTTGAACACCTCTCGCAGGTTCACACCCATCCTTCTGCGGAAGAGGTTTACCTGTCCGTCCGGCAATCGCTGGCGAAGATTAGCCTGGCGACCGTCTATAAGGCCCTGGAGGCCTTGGTCGAGGTCGGTTTGGCCAACAAGCTGACGTACGGTGACGACGCCGCTCGCTACGAATTTCGCGAGAGCGAGCACTATCACCTCCGGGACGTGGCGACCGGCGAGGTCCACGACCTGGCCACGCCTTTCGACCCCGACCTGTTGAAAAAGCTCGATCCCCGCCTCTCGGAGCGTCTGGCGGCGGCAGGGTTTCAGATCACTGGCTACCGGCTGGAAGTTTTGGGGCGATTTCAATCGTAGGGCCCTGACGCGCGGCAGCCCAAATCCCCAGCTTGAGTCCTTCCGACGAGGGACACTTTTCCACCGAAAATTGTCGGTCAGGATTCGCAAGACGACGCCCTGGGCGGCAACTATTCTGTCGTGCCATGAGTCAGTCGACACCAGCCGCCGATGGCCGGATAGCGCCGCTGCGCTCCAATCAGGTCGATTGGCGCGCGGCGCTGGCGGAACATGATCGTTGGCTACGGACCGTGGTCATGGCCCGCCTGGGCGAACACCAGGCGGTCGACGAGGTGATGCAAGAGATCGCCCTGGCGGCCGTTGCGCAGCGAGCGCCCTTGGCGGATGCCACGAAGGTGGCGCCATGGCTGTACCGATTGGCGGTCGTGCAGACGTTGCTGTATCGCCGCAAGCGCGGTCGCGGACGGAAGCTGGTCGATCGGTACGCGGAACGCTTTCGCCCTGGCGAGACCGACGAACAAGCCGACCCACTCGTCTGGCTGCTGGCGGACGAGCGTCGCCGATTGGTGCGCGATGGGCTGGGGCAACTGCCAGCGCGCGACGCGGAGATTTTGCTTTTGAAGTATTCGGAAAACTGGAGCTATCGGGAGATCGCCTCCCGGCTCGGGGTCCGAGAAAGCGCCGTCGAGGCCCGGTTGCATCGAGCCCGCGCGAAACTGCGCGGCGTCTTGCAGGCGACGGCGGTGGAGGTCACGACATGAACGAGCGCGAATCAGAACAAGACTGGGACGAAGGGAAGGGCATCGACCTGCTGGTCGACGGCGAATTGGATGAAACGCGCCGTCGCGAGTTGTTGCTGCGTCTGGAAAACACGCCGGGTGCTTGGCGTCGCTGCGCGCTCGCTTTTCTGGAAGCGCAGGCCTGGCGGCAAGCGTCCGGCGCGATGCTTGCTGAACCACTGTTGGTTACGCCTGCGAGCCTCACTGTTGCGGTCACCTCGGAACCTGGTGCATCGCATTCCTTCTGGCGTAGCTCGTGGGGCAATCTGCTCGCTGTGGCCGCCAGCTTCGGCGTTGCGTTCGCGTTGGGCGCTTGGTATCGCTCGCAAGATGGCGACAAGTTGAAGCTTGTCGTTGATGGTACAGGAAGCAGGTCGGCGCCGGACCCAGATGCAAGCGTCGTTAGCGATGCACCTGCTGATCCTAATAGTTATGTGACGCTCCTCGTCGACGGCGTTGCCGACGGCGAATCGAATCAAATGCAGCTTCCCGTACGGGCTTGGGGCGATATCGCCGCCGACTCCTTCGCGCAACAACCGATGGCGATCCCGGATTCGCTTGTCGAGGAAATCGAACAAGCCGGGCATACGGTCCGCCAACGCCGTCAACTCGTGCCCGTCGATCTGCAAGACGGCCGGCGCATGATCGTGCCGATGGATGAAGTGCAAATCGTTCCGGTGAGTCGGACGTTTCAGTAGGGGGAAGTAGGTGGAGAAGGTGAAGTAGGCGGAGTAGGGGTAGCATCTCATTTGCTACGCGGCTTTTCTTCCCACTTATTCGTTCCTCGATTTTGGTATTCCTTTACTCCTCTCTCAAGGCATTTCCATGAATATCCACGGTTGGAGATTCTCGGCCGCTGCTTTTGGCGCGGCGAGTTTGGCGCTCAGCGCGAACGGCGCTCGGGCGGACGAGGGTCCGAAGTTCATCTTGGCTGCGCCACAGCAGGCGAAAGTGCTGTTCGTTCAGTTGGATGAAAGTCAGCCGCCCGCGGCACCGCCGGCGCCGGTCGAGCATAAGGATGTGATCATCCTCGCCGACGGTCCCGTGGGCGACGGTGAATTGACGATTCAGCCACTGGGCGAGTTGACGCCTGGCAAGTACTGGATCGGCGTGATGTGCATGCCGGCCGACGAGGCGCTTCGCGCGCAATTGAATCAACCCGAGGGCGTGGTCGTTGTGGATATCCGGCCGGACAGCCCTGCCGAAAAGGCGGGGTTGAAGAAATTCGATTTCATCGTTTCCGCCAACGGCGGGAAGATCGGAGATATCGGCGCATTGATGAAGGCCGTTGAAGCCGCCGGTGACAAGCAACTTCGACTCCAATTGATTCGCGGCGGGCAAGCGACTGATGTAGAGATCATTCCTGCAGAGCGAACGACGCAGACGATCCCGGCGCCTGCGTCGCCGCCGGATGCGCCGCTCGACGTGCGGCGGTTGTTGCAGCGGTTTTATTACAGTGAAGATGGCGCCCCGGTTATCCGGTTCTTCCACCCGGGCGTAGTGATGCCCCCCGGCGTCGACCAGCCGGCGCCGGAGAATCTCGACGTGCGGATCGAAAAGCATGGCAATCAGCCGGCCAAGATTCACGTTGAGCAGGATGGCAAGACTTGGGACGTGACGGAGGACCAACTTGGGGATTTGCCTGAGGAAACGCGCGGCCACGTTTCGCGCATTTTGGGTCGCGACCAGCACCTGCCGTTCAACTTTCGCTTGCCGGAAGGCGCTCAAGGCGAATTCAAGATTCAGGTCGCGCCGCCAGGAGCGCCCGGCGCGCCGCCGGTACAGGCATTGCCGCAGCGAGGGCCGGATGGGAATGTGCGCGGCCGCGTCCGGAATTGGACCCAGCGCGAAGAAGGTGGCGGCGATCGGCTGGAGCAGCGGCTCGATCAGCTCAATGAGCGTCTTGATCGTTTGCAACAACTGATCGAGAGCATGCAGAAAGCGCCGTCGACTGGCGACGCGCCGCCGCAACCGTAGTGGTGAATGTCGATTAGAATTCGAATTCCGTCGAAACGCCACTACTGCTACGTCAACGCCAGAAGTTCGGGTTATCAAGACTCCTGGGTGGCTGGGGTCGAAGGTACTCATTCGCCCCCAGATCTGGTGCGCTGGGGGCGAGCGAGTACGCTCGACCCCAGCCACCCACACTTTCAAGCAACCCAAAAATCACGCATTGACAAAGCACTACGTCAATTCAGCGGCGGTTTCTCTGCGCCTTGGTCGCGACACAGCGATTCGATTGTAGCGATTGCGCGGCCCTTCTGTGGCCCTCTGCGGTCCCAGAACGGCCGTCTCGGCACATGAAGCGGCGAACTTTAACCGAGACTTGGGTGGCGAACCGATCCGGTTCGCGCGGCCGCGGCGGGGATTACACCGCCGCGGCAAACATAACCTTGACCCAGGTTTAGGAGTTCTGTCCATGACAGGCATTTTCGCTCGCCGTTGTTGGTTCACGTTGACGACCGTCGCCGTTTCGTTCGTTGGCCTGAACGCCTTGCGCGCCAACGAACCGCAGACCACGGAAACCCCGCACGACGCGCCGTACACGTCGAGCTCGGAATCGAACACGGATCATGCGATTCACCTCAACGGCAGCGGCCGTCAGGCGACGCAGAAGTTCGAGTTGAAGGCCGGACTGGCGATCGTTCAGGTGCAGAACGACGGCAAGTCCAACTTCGTCGTCGGGCTGCTCGACGGCCAAGGCGAACAGATCACCAATTTGTTCAATGAAATCGACGAGTTCTCCGGCCGCCGGGCGTTCAATATCGCCAAGGCTGGCACGTATCTGTTGGACGTCGACGCGACGGGCCCGTGGAACTTCACCATTGAACAACCGCGCCCGACTACGGCCGAGCCGACGCCGCAAGCGTTCGAGGGCGAAGGCACGAACGTGACGCCGTTCGTGGCATTGAAGAAGGGCCTGAACGTGTTCGGCTTCCAACGCGCCGGCGAAGGCCGCGGCGTGTTCACGCTGCTGGATCAGGACGGCCGCGCTGTCGAGCAACTTGCCAACCAACTCGATGAATTCCATGGCTCGAAGCCGGTGAAAATCGAGGAGGACGGCATTTACTTCTTGAACGTCTACGGCGAAGGCGCCTGGACCGTGACGATCGAGTAACGATCTCGACTCCGGATGCTGAAAACACGGCGGCGGACCATTTCGGCGCTTCATCGTCGCAATGGCCGCCGCCTTGCCAGCCGGTTTGCTCGTGGGGATAACTTAGCTCGCGGGGTGCCACTGGCGTCTTGTCCGCCAGTGTGTAGCGGCGTCAACTACAGCACTGGCGGACAAGCCGCCAGTGGCACCCAATGTGTTTGTCAAGTAACTCTAAGCGGCGGCGCCGCAACCTTGAGAAATGCCGCGATGAAATCCTTTCGCTTGCGACTTTCCCATCTGTCCGCTGTCATCCTTTGTTTGAGTCTCGTGCAGCTGGCGCTTGCCCACGAAGGGCATGAGCATGAGCCGTACACCGATGCGAAAGCCTCGCAGGCGACGCCCGTGCCGGATCGCGTGATTCTCACCTGGGTCGGCGACCCGACGGTGAGCCAGGCTGTGACTTGGCGGACCGATACGAGCGTGACCGCGGCCAAAGCGCAAATCGCCGTCGCCGAGGATGGGCCGTTGTTCGCGGCGAAAGCCGTCGACGTTCCGGCCATCACGCAACACCTCCAGACCGACATCGGCGAGTGCCATTGTCACACGGTGGAGTTCATCGACCTGCAGCCCAAGACCAAGTACGTCTATCGCGTCGGCGACGGCGGGCATTGGAGCGAGTGGTTTCACTTCAGCACCGCGAGCGCGCAGCCGGAGCCGTTTTCGTTTGTCTACTTTGGCGATGCTCAGAATGATTTGAAGTCGATGTGGGCGCGCGTGTTTCGCGAGGCCTACTCCGACGCGCCGAAAGCGCGGTTCATTGTCCACGCCGGCGATTTGATCAACAGCGCCAATCGCGATATCGAATGGGGGGAATGGTTCTACGCCGCGGGCTGGGTCAACGGCATGGTCCCCAGCATTCCGACACCGGGCAACCACGAGTACGCCAAGGACCCTGCGAACGAAGAAATTCGCACGCTCTCCAACAACTGGCGACCGCAATTCGCGTTGCCGCAGCATGGGCCGGCCGGATTGGAAGAAAGTGTCTATTGGATCGACTATCAAGGCGTGCGGATCGTCTCTCTGAATTCCAACGAACGCCATGAAGAACAAGCCGCCTGGCTGGCGGGCGTGTTGTCGCATAATCCCAACAACTGGACGGTGCTCACCTACCACCATCCGATGTACTCCGGCGCGAAGGATCGCGACAACGTCCACCTACGCCAACTTTGGCAACCAGTGTTCGACAAGTACGGCGTCGATCTGGTGCTGCAAGGGCACGACCACACCTACGCGCGCAGCGGCCAGGTGCTGGGGGACAACGTGCCGACCGGCGTGAACTACTTCGGCGACAACGGCGGCACGGTCTATGTCGTGTCGGTCAGCGGCCCGAAGATGTACGACAACGGCAAGCTGCCGGTCATGAAGCGCGTGGCCGAGGATACGCAGCTCTACCAAATCATCCACGTCGACGGTAACACGATCCGCTACGAAGCCCGGACCGCGAAAGGCGACCTCTATGACGCCTTCCGGCTGGTGAAACAGCCCAGCGGCAAAAACGAGCTGATCGAGGAAGTGCCGGACCGCCCGGAGAATCTCCGCGCGCCGGCGCCGGGCACGGCGGACGGCAAGTAACTGCGACTGCGTGCCATGCCTTCGTGTTTCTCCCGTGGCGATCGCGTTTTGCGCATTGTCGAGGGCGTTGGCTGAGCGGCCCGCTACTTGACGCGGGGCTGTTTTATCCGGTCAACTAGAAGTGATTCAGAGGCTCATTCGCCCACTTCAACTCGCCGCCAGGTTAAGGAATATTCCCATGGCCACTGCCACGGCGCCGCGCAAGTCTGCGCCGGCGATCAAGCAAACCAAGCACTTGATCAACAACGAATGGGTCGCCTCGAGCGATGGAGGCAAATTCGAGACCTTTAATCCCGCGACCGGCGAAGTGATCGCCGAAGTCTCCGCCGGCACGGCCGCGGACATCGATCGCGCGGTCAAAGCGGCGCGTCGCGCGGTGGAGACCGGCCCTTGGAACAAGATGGACGCGGCGGATCGCGGCCGCCTGCTGTTCAAATTGGCCGAGCTGGTCGATGCGAACGCGGAAGAATTGTCGGCGTTGGAATCGTTGAACTCGGGCAAGACGATCGGCGACTCCCAGGGGGATATCGCTGGAGTGGCCAACTGCCTGCGTTACTACGCCGGCTGGGCCGACAAAATTGAAGGGCGCACTGTGCCCGTGCGCGGCAACTTCCTGTCGTACACCTTGAGGCAGCCGGTCGGCGTCGTCGGGCAGATCATCCCGTGGAACTTTCCGTGCGCGATGCTGGCGTGGAAATGGGGACCGGCCTTGGCCTGCGGCAACGCGATCGTGATGAAGCCGGCCGAGCAGACGCCGCTGACAGCTCTTATCATGGGCCGCCTGGCGATGGAAGCCGGCTTCCCGGCGGGCGTGATCAACCTGGTGAACGGCATGGGGGAAACGGCCGGCGCCGCGCTCTGTACGCATCCGGACGTCGATAAGATCGCCTTCACCGGGCATGTCGATACGGCCAAGATCATTCAAAAGGCGACGGCCGATACGCTCAAGCGGACCAGCTACGAATTGGGCGGCAAGAGCCCGAACGTGATCTTTGCGGATGCCAACATCGACGACGCCGTGGAAGGCGCGTTCCATGCGATCTACTTCCATGGCGGCCAATGCTGCACGGCGGGAAGCCGGTTGTTCGTGGAAGAAAAGTTGCGCGACGAATTCGTCGAAAAGCTGGCAAAGAAGGCCAAGGGACGCCGCGTGGGCGACCCGATGGATCCGACCACGCAGCAGGGACCGCAGGTCTCGCAGGAACAGATGGACAAGATCTTGGGTTACGTCGCGCTGGGTCAGAAGCAAGGCGCCAAGCTCGTGACCGGCGGTCAACGCGTTGGTGATCGCGGCTTCTTTGTCGAGCCAACAATCTTCGACGGCGTGAAGGACGACATGGCGATCGCCACGGACGAGATCTTTGGCCCGGTGGTGAGCGTGCTGCCATTCAAGAACTTCGATGAAATGCTGGAGCGCGCGAATCGCACGCACTACGGACTCGCGGCGGCGATCTGGACCAAGGATATCGACAAGGCGCACCTCTACGCCAAGCAAGTGAAGGCCGGCACCGTTTGGGTGAACTGCTATCACGTCGTCGATACCACCACGCCGTTTGGCGGCTTCAAGATGTCAGGTCACGGGCGCGAGAACGGCGAGGCGGCGCTGGATTTGTATACCGAGCTCAAGACCGTGACGGTCAAGCTCAATCCCTAAGCTTGGCCCTGCGTCACGGAAAAATACTGGCATGACCGACGAAAACACGCCCGCTGCGCGACGGAGAGCCTTCGTTCGCGCACGGGCGTTTACGTTGGTGGAGTTGCTGGTCGTGATCGCCATCATCGGCGTGCTCGTGGCGCTGATCTTGCCGGCCTTGCAGATAAGTCGCGAGGCCGCGCGCCGGACGCAATGCCTGAATAACCTCAAGCAACTCGGCGTGGCGCTGCACGTCGAGGCCAATGCCACGGGGCATTTTCCCGCGGGCAAGATGGCCAAGGCGACGCCCGGGTTCCCGTCGCATCCGCATTCGTTTTTCGGCTGGTCGGTGTTCGCGAAGTTGCTGCCGCGATTGGAGAAGACGAATCAGTATCGCCAGCTCAACGTAGAACTGCCGCTCTATGGCCCGGCGCTGACGGTGTTGCCAGAGAACAAGCCGGGCGTGGCGCAGGTGATCAGCGAGTATCTTTGTCCGAGCGATCGCGCGACAGTGGTGAGCTCAGGTTTCGGGCCGCTCAACTACGTGGCCTGTTCCGGCTCAGGCAAGGAAGGCGGTTCGCCCTTCGACGCGGACGGGCTGTTCTATCTGAATTCCGCCGTGACTTGGGCGAAGATCAAGGATGGCGCGTCGAATACGGCGGCATTTTCGGAGAGTTTGCTCGGCGACCCTAATTTTACCGGCAAGCCGCAGAACACCGTCGATCCACAGCGGAACTACGTGTTTGCATTCGGCGCGCCGCTGAACGACACGGGCTGCGGCAATTCGGTGATTTACAACTTCACCGAGGGTCGTGGATACACCTGGGCCGGCGGCAGCGGGTATGACCATTACCTAGGGCCCAATTCGCCGCGGTTCGATTGCCATGGCAACATAATGATCGGCGCGATGGACGTGCGCTACGCCGGGTATAGTTGGCGGGCGGCCCGCAGCGCCCATGCTGGGCAGGTGAACGTCGCCCTGGCGGACGGTTCGGTGCGATCGATGAATGGGCAAGTCGATCCGAAGATTTGGCTGGCCCTTTCGACGCGCAATGGCGGCGAAGCAACCGCCACGCCCTAGTACGACTCGCACTCCGATTTTTTTGATCGGATATCGACCCGTCGCGCCCTAAGCATTTTGGTCCGAGGCCACATCTTCGGCCAATCGGCTGCGCAAATAGCGGAACGGCATCATCACGTCTACCGCTTCTGCGGACCTTGGGGCGGCCCGTTGGCGGGGGCGGAATCACCTTCGCGCAGTTTCCTTGCGGGCGTTTGAGACGTTGAATTCGAGTCGAGCCGGGCGCGTCGCGCTGGCTCCAGGTTTTGAATTCCTCTGCGGGGTGAAGCCGCGATGTGCGCATACGTCCAAGAACGCCACAACCTGGGGCTGAACACGCCGCTTGGCCCCGACGCCTTGCTGCTGGTGCGGATGCGAGGCGAAGAGGAGATGTCGCGGCTGTTTCGCTTCGACCTGGAGATGCTGGCGGACCACAAAGACGCCTTCAAGGACGCCAAGGATAAAGAGATCGAGTTCCGCGCGAAGCTGACCGAGGGGAATCTCTCCGATCACGTCTG
>JAWXBP010000136.1 GCA_034440135.1 Planctomycetia bacterium | reverse complement strand
GCGTCGCGCACTACGTCGCGCGGCGGCATGGCCGGAACTTCGACCGTTTCCTTGTTCTCGCCGCGCCCTGTCGTCTTTTCTCGGAACCACTCCGCGGAGCGGGCCATCACGTGGCGAAGGCGATCTTCATCGAGCGTGCAAATCATGGGCGTGCCGTGATCGTCCAACTCAATCCGCGCAGGCAGCCCGGCGTGCCGGAACACGAACGGCGGCTCATTGGCCGCTTCGATTGCATCCCACGCCGCTGTTGTCACGCGCGAAAGCTCATGGTCTCCGGCGTCGATGCGGGGCAGTTGGCGGCTATCGACCGCGCCGACGGCATGGGCATGCCCGTTGAATCGTCCGTTCGCCTTAAAGAACTCGCCATTACGGCCCTCGATCGCCAGGCGGATGGTCTCGCCTCGATAGTCGTCTCGCTCCCACTTCGCGCGCAGAAGGCCACTCTGCCGAAACAGCCGATCAATGCGTGCTTCATCGGGGCCGCACCAAAATGCGAGCATGCCGCATAATGCCAAGTCGGCGCGACTGTCATCGCCGCCATAGTCGCCAGTATCACCGCCCCACAACCGCGAGAACTTCGCTCCGTTCTTCGCTCCGCGCGCCCTATCAATGATATCCAACTCATCGAAAGGCAGCGTCTCAGCGGCGTAGTGCGGCCCGTTGGACTTAGCTTGCGATTTGCTGGCCGTCAGTCGGTCAATCAGCGTCTGGAGTTCAGTTGATCGCTCGTTGATGGTGGTGTCGTAGTTCTGCCAGATGCGACCGGTCAACGAAAAGAATCGCCCAGCGCGATACACTTCAATGCCGTCCCGTCGAGCGCCGTCTTTCTCAACAGAATTCCCCTCCTTGTCCTTCTTGTCCTTCTTGAGAGGGAACCTAACTCGCCCCTTGCACAGCGTCTTGATGCCGGTATTACTGGCGCTGATCTCACTGTATGAATCAAGCGACGCGAGCACGTCGATTGCCCAGGCGGCCAGCTCACTGCCGAACGGGTCATCGGAAAGACACTTGTCTAAATCGACGCCAACATAGGGGACGTCGTTGCCGAATACGAATCCGATGCCGTCCCATTTGCCCGACCTGTATGCGCGAACGGCAGTTGCCCAGTCGCACCACGTTTCGGCATTCGTAGAACTAGCCTTGCGATTAGTGCCAGCGATATATGGCACTTTCGTCCATCGACCCTCTACGAAGTCGTAGCGCCACGCGACCCACCGGCGTAACGCGCGCAGTTCTGACGGAATGTTATCCAGCAAGACGCTGAGCGCCGTCGGGCGCGGCGGTTCAACGATGGTTTCTTCGGTCGTCATAGCCATCAGCCGGCGGCCTCCACCGTCTCTGCCGACTCGATCCACCACTCAATTACGTCCGACCACGTCATTCCGCGTCGACGCGAGTTTTCAACGTCGTAGTCGGAAAAAGCCATCCCGGCCTTGCGCAACACGGCACGCTTGAATTTGCTGTAACTGAAGAGTTCATCCGCGCTGAATTCGATGCGAATCTCTGATTCGACAGACTCGCCGATGCCCACAAGAAACGACCACGCGTAGCCAGTGCCGCTTCGCGAGTCGGCCCGCCGCAATTTTGCGACGCTCGTGATATCCTTCATTCTTCACCTCACCTGAAAAATATTCTCACCTGATGCCGCGTCCACAACGGACGGGCTTATTCGCGCTCAACACAACGGCGTCGAGTTGCGCTCGATCCACCAACAGCCGTCCCTTGCAGGGCCGGTAAGGCGTCAACTCTCCGCGAGCGATCAGACGTCGGATTGATTTCGTCGAGAGATTGCAATAGCCTGCCGCGCCGTCGACAGTGAAAAAACGCACGGGCATCGCCGTTGCTCGTTCAAGCAACTTCGCCAACGCGTCTTCAATGCGGTCGAGGCGATCGTCGGTCACTTCGCTGCCTCCTGCTTCTGCCGGGCTTCTTGCGCAGCCCGAGCCAGGTTCAACAGCTTGCGAAGTGCTGCACGTTCAGAAAGGTTAGCGTCAAGCCGCCGGCGAATTGCTTCGACCGATGGAACACGCTCAAAAATCGCTTGAGAGTCAGTTGCCACAAAAAAACTCCTGCAAGGTCAACTTGCAGGAGTAGAGCAACCGAGCGCTGGGGTGACGTATGTCTCAGCGCTGGATTTGCGCTGGAATAGTGGGCAGCGCTAGACGGTATGCGCTTCCCTTGACGTCTTTGGAACTCGGCAGCGGGTCCTCGGAATACCCAGGAATAAATCGACTGATTGCGCCGCGCAACAACTTGCGCGCAACAGACAAGTGCCCGCGAATCGTTCCGTCTGAGTTGAACGAGTCGCTTTTGAGGTCATTGGAATTCTGTCGCCTGTGATGTGAGCTGGCGATTCTTTCCAGGATAATCAGTGGTTGTCCACTGGCTTCAAATGGATGTCCCCATAGAACGAAACACCCAGCGTCAAATTCGATGTCAGGCTTCCCATCGATCGGCATAAGCACCGAATTCTCGCGGTCGGACCGTGTATTCGCGCCAGGGATTGGTTCTTCCGACGTCGATTCGGCGACTGGTGTCCCGCCAAGGACTCGCACGATCTTGGCCAGCCAGCCGCCGACTTCGAAAGCGAATGATGTGCCGTGAGTCGAGCCATCGTCGGCCAACAGGTTCGATGTGTCACAAACGCGTTTAATCTCGCTGCGCACCTGTCGCTTGTCCGTTGCGGAGATAATATCCCGAGCGAATGAGAACGCCTTGCTTCCCTCGTCCGAGATTTGGGCGTCAACCAGTCGGTCACGCTCGCGCGTCCAATTCAGCTTCCGCAATTGCTCAAGCGGGGCAAATGTACCCTGCCGCTTTAGCACCAATTGAAGTTCGACGACGGCACTGACGACAGCATTGACGCCTGCCGTCGTGAATTCATGCGGATTGACGCACCGATCGTCACGCGCCTGCAGGTAGATGTTGTCGCGCCAGGCGTCAGCTAGCCGCTCGGCGGCCTGCCTGAATTCGCGTCCGGGGCGTTCGCGTTTGTCGCGTTGCTGCGATTCGTTGATTCGCTTTTGCTTAAGTTCCGCAACCCAAGCGGCATCGTCGGCAACGGCGTGTTTCATGTCCCACCTGTAAAAATCCGGGCGCTCGGCCCGCCGTCGCTCCAGGTGAGGGGAAAACGACGGCAGGCGAGCAATGCGGTGTACGGCCGCGAACCCGATGCAGCATTCTACTCAAATGCCGGTCGATTGTTGAGGCTTTCCGTCATTGAACTTGCAGCTCGTACACCCGCCCCTGGTACTCATAGATCGGGATGGGAACATTGCGGGGATAGACGCCAGGTTTTGCCAGAACCTTAAATGTGTAGACGGCAGGTTTGTCGGACTGAGTGCCGCCACCGCCTCCGTGACTGCCCATACCCTTGATCCGATTGAAATCCTTAATGTAGAACTGCTGAGGACTGATCGGAGCCATCGATTGCGTTTGGGCCACGGCTGCCATGACTTCCCCGCTGTGAATTCCGCCCGCGCCCTCCAGCAGGGCGGTGGGGATAGGGGTATCGCCCTTAACTCCCCAGAGCAGGTTGCCCGGCGCGGGCGACTGAATGCGAACCGCCAAAAAGCTGAATTCTCGGTCCCGCGGTCCTTGTGCAGCGTCGTCGGAAACATCCATCACCACCGCCAATCGAAACTGATCGGCACTTACCGGCTCCAAATCCCATTTCAGGCCGTGGGCTTCCAGGACGTTCTCAGCTACGGCAAGTCGGCGGCGTTCGTACACAATCGTTAAGATGAGCCCCGCAACGAGCAGCAATGCCAAGATGTCGCGAAGCGAAAATCGAAGGTGCTGACGAATGGATTGCCAACTCATTTCCGGGTGCTCCTGACCATTCTTTGAAGTGGGACGGTCGACATCATAGCTTGTGTGCACCTTGTGTTCACTTGGGGGCCAAATCAGTCCAAAAGGGGCCACTGAACACAAGAATCGGCGGTTTCGGCCGCGCATGAATAAAGCCCGTAAGTCTCTTGAAAAAAAGGACTTACGGGCTTTTCTAAAGTCACGGCGGCGTCGTTCTACAGAGATTCAACAACCCGCTCCCCAACACCGCAATCGTTCGTCCGCCGGCCTGAAGCGCCGCACGATGCGCCGCAGCGTCGATGCCGCGCGCCAGGCCGCTGACGATCGTGAAACCCGCGCGGGCCAGTCCGCCAGCCAGCCGTTCCGCCTGCGACGTGCCGTACAAGCTGGCGTGACGCGAGCCGACGATCGCCACGGCCATCGCGTCGCGCGGTTCGATCGTCCCGCGGCAATAGAGCACGCCGGGCGGATCGGGGATTTCCATCAGCGACGCCGGATACTGCTCTTCGCCGGCGAGCAAGACCTCGACCCCTTCGCGCTCGCAAAGGGCCAATTCTTCCTCGGCGTCAATTTCGTGCCGCGCCCGGGCAATCGCCTGGCTAAGTCGCGGGCCTATGCCGTCGACGCTTTCCAATTCGCTGGGCATCGCCTCCAAAACACGGGTGGGCGACCCAAACGCCGCCATTAACTGCTGCCAGGTCCGCGGCCCCACGCCGCTTACCAAGGCTAAACGCAAAGCGTCGATGCGTGCATCATTCGACATAAGATTCAATCGCTGTTTCCGAATAAGGTGTCATCGCAACTGGTCATACCATACGCGTCACACTTCCACTTCGTCAGCACTGTCGAACTTCGGCGTCACGTAAATCAGCACCTTCATCCGCCCCACGGCGCGATGGCGCACGCCCGGCCGAATTAGCACTGCCACGCCGGGCCGCACAGGAATGCGCTCGCCGTCGAGTTCCATCGCCGCATCGGGGCCAGCTTCGAGAATGTAGTACAACTCGGTCAATGTACGGTGATAATGCGTTCTCGATTCGGCGGAGATTTCCGTCAGATGCAGCGTGGCAGGGTAGTCGGCAACTTCGGCGAATCCACGGCGCGCGACGCCACACGGACACTCCGTGCCCGGCAATGCCGTCAGGTCCACCAGTTGCCATTGCTTTGTGGATTCAATAGCCATAGGCCATCCAGAATAACACATCGCGAGCCGCAAGCGGATAGAATGGAGAACACGCCATAGTCTCCTTTCGCTCCGCGAAAGGTCCGTTCCTTTCGCGGAGCGAAAAGAGACAGTGGGCCTCGAAATCAGCGACGATTAGCCTTTTTAGAACAACTATCATGGATTTCCCCTCACGACGCCGCTCGCTCGGTTGGCCGATCGCCCTCGGCGTCGTGATGATTGTCTTGCTGGTCGCCCTGACGATCGGCTGGCTGTTACTCCCCTGGGCGGGCGAGGCCTGGAACCGGGGCGCCTTCTGGACGATCGTCGCCCTCGGCACGATCTTTCTCGTGCTCGTGCTCGTCGGCGTCGTCTTATATCTGACGTTGACAATCAAAGCTTTCCGTCTCAACCAGCGGCAATCGAACTTCATCGACAGCGTCACGCACGAGCTGAAAAGCCCCATCGCCTCGCTCAAGCTCTACTTGCAAACATTGTCGCGGCGTCCTGTCAGTGTCGAGGAAGCGGCCGGCTTCTATCGCTTCATGCTCGACGACCTGGAACGGCTTGATACGCTCATCAACCATATGCTCGACGCCGCGCGGCTCGATCAGCGCCCGGCGGAAGCGGAGCTGAGCGACATCGACCTCGCGCCTCTGTTGGAAAACGCCGCCGCGACGGCGTGTCGCCGGTATCATCTGCCGGAAGACACCATCCACTTGGAGTTGACGCCGGCCGTCGTACGCGCCCGGCCGATCGATCTAGAAATGGTCTTTCGCAATCTGATCGACAACGCCATCAAGTACGCGGGCGTTCCGCCGGAGGTCCGCGTGCAATCCCGGTTTGCGCAGCCGGGCTTCGTCACCGTCGGTATCAGCGATAACGGCCCCGGCATCCCCGCCAAGCTCCGCCGCAAAATCTTCGGCCGCTTCGTGCGCCTCGGCAGCGAATTGGAGCGCGAAAAACCAGGCACCGGACTGGGGTTATTCATCGTCCGTACGCTGGTGCAACGACTCAAAGGCGCGATCCACGTGTACGCCGCAGTCCAAGGCTCTGGAACCGTGTTCGAGGTAGAACTCCCCGGGCGAGCGCCGGAGAGGACCAGCGAAATGCCCTCAGTCGTAGAGCCGGAAGCGTCAGCGCCCGGATCGCACCGGTAATCAATGTCGCGACTGCTCTATACTGCAGCAAACTTGCGAAACACGTCCCGCGTCCGCTGAGCCGCAACCTCAATACCGTGATTCGCCTGCACGCGCCGTTGTGCCTCGCTGCCGAGTGCGACGCGTTCCTCCGGTTGCTTCAACACTGCTTCCCAGGCATCGGCGAACGCGTTGACATCCCCAGGCGCAACCAGTCGCCCGCCGCCGGTCTGCGCGATCAGTTCCGGAAACGCCCCGTGAGCCGGCAACACGACCGGCACGCCTGCCGCCAAGGCTTCGAGCACAAACAAGCCTTTCGGCTCGCGATACACGGTCGGAACGCTCAGCAAGTCGATGCTGTGGAGAAAACGCACCTTGCCATCCAAATCAACGACGCCGTCATACTGGAAGCGATCGCGCAATTGCGCCTTGTCCAAACGCGCGAGTTGCTGCTGATAAAACGCGCGGTCCTTCGCGCTCAGCCAGCCGGCGGCGCGCAATCGCACTTGCTCCATCCCAGGTCGGCGGGCTAGCTCGACAAACGCGTCGATCAGCAGATGGAACCCTTTTTCCGGCGCGATCCGCGCGAAGTAGCCGATCGTCGGCGGACGCCGCGGCGCCGGCGCGTCGTTCCGCACATAGGGCTGCCAATGCACGCCGAGCGGCGCGAGATGAAATCGCTCGCGCGGCACAGCCAGGTAGTCGGCCATGAAGTCGGCATAGAAATCGCTGAACGTAATGAAACCATCGACGTGCTGCGCCAGTCGCCGCACCGCGTCGCGCGCCTGAGAACGGTGCGGCTCGATCAGTTCATCCAGGAACAAATCGTCCCCTTGCAACGTCACCAACACCGGAATCCCGAGCCGTCGCTTGATTTCCGGCGCGCAAGCGCCGATCAACAAATTCGTCAAGTTGACGAGCGCGGGTCGAACGTCGTCCGCCAGCCAATCGAGCATGCGCTCCAATTCGCCGCGCAGCCGTCCATGTTCGCCGGCCAACATATCCACCGTCAGTCCGCCTAACTCGCGTGCGTCGACGTTCACTTGCTTGGCCGCCAGGCGATTCAGCACCCAAGGCCGATCCAGCCACCGCGTGAACAACCGCGGCACGAAACGAAACGCGGGCAGCTTCTCTTGCAGATAGACGTTGATGCCGCCATAGAACACGCGCTGAATACTGACGTCGCGTTCGTCAGTGCGAATCGGCGTGTAGAGCGGCGCCAACAGCACGTCGCAACCCTGGCGCTGCAATTCGCCGACGACGGCGTTATCGCGCAAGCAACTGCCGCAGAACATCCCGGCGGCGCCGGCAGTGAAATAGACGACGGTTGCGTTACCGCTCATTCGGTGTCGGGCCCGTCGCCGGCGCTGGGAAGTCGTTTCTGACGGAGCGCCTCGACCACTTCGCGGGGCACGAACCGCGTGAGCGCTTCGTCGCTGGCCAACGGGGCGATCTGCTTGATCAGCGAGCTGGATACGTGCGCGTACTCGCTGTCGGCCATCAAGAAGACCGTCTCGATCCCGGGATCTAGCTGCCGATTGGCCATCATCATCGTGATCTCGGCGGCAATGTCGGTCAGCGGCCGCACGCCCCGAATCATCACCCGCGCCTGGCAGCTACGCACGAACTTCACGCTCAGCCCCGTGAACTCGCGCACCTCCACGTTACCTAGGCGTTCCGTCACGCGGCGCACCAAATCAACCCGTTCCTGCGGCGTAAACAACGGGCTTTTCACCACATTGATGCCGACCCCGACAATCAATTTATCCACCAACCGACTGCCGCGCTCGATGACGTTCAAATGCCCCAACGTGATCGGATCAAACGACCCAGTATAAACAGCGATCCGCGGGTCCGACTGTGGCATGGCGGCGAGTTCCGGTCAAGCAAACGAACAGGGCGATTCAACTATCTTGCCGAAGGACGCTCGAGAATGCAATCCGGCCCACCCTCTTCTGTAGCCGAGGTCTGTGACCTCGGCCGCATCGTTCACAACCGATCCATCCTGGCTTAATTGGGTTCGCTAACCGCGCGAGTTTAGTCGAGGTTAGTCGCTATTCCATGTCGCCACGCGAACTTTCCGAGGTCACAGACCTCGGCTACCGAAGAGCTACAGCAGAGTGATCACGCCACGGTCGGCTTGAATACCCGGCAATCCGGCAGTGCTTGTTGCAGACGCTCAAACATCGCCTCGTCGCGGTAGATGCCGACGATGGCGCCGCCGGATCCGGCGAACTTGGCGCTCGCCCCCGCCGACCGCGCGTCGTCCACGAGTTTGACCTGCTCTTGCGGCAATTGGCAAATCGAACGGCGCGTATCGAAATTGCGGTCCATCAACTTGCTAAGTTGTGCCAAGTCGCCCGCGAGTAGTGCCTCGCGCGCATCGGCCGCTAATTGGGCAAAGGTCTTCATCGCCGCCAGCACGGCAGGCTCGCCTTGGTCGTAGCGGGCGCGCAGGTTGTTATGGAATCGTTCCGTCGGCTCGGCGACGTCGGCTCGAAACGCGATATACACGTTCTTCAGCAGCTTCACGTCCAGCGCCTCGTACACGCCGCAGCGGAAACCCGGCGCCGGCTCGGTCATCCGCTCCTGGGCGAAGTCCATATAGACCAGACCTTCGTACGCTTGGATCACACGATCCTGCAGGCCCGCGGCAATACCTAACTCCATGGTCTCGACGCTGAGCGCCAGCGACGGCAGCAGCTGGCGTGAAATCTCCACCCCATAGAAATCGATCATCGCCCGCAAGGTGGCGGTGATGATCGCGCTGGATCCGGCCATGCCGACCTGACGCGGCACGTTACTCTGATAGCGCAGCGAAAACTTGCGGTCATGCAGCTTGATGCCGACCAGATCGCAATAGTCGACGAATCGCTTTACCGTCGCTTTGACTAGCCGGATCCCGCCGTAATAGCCGTGCAGCGCCACGTCGCGTTGCAATTCATGTACGCTGTCGAACCGGCTGTGGTCCTCCTGGCTTGGAATCAGCTCGATCTCGTCCCATTCGTACAGCACGATTTCCGCGAAGTATTCGCGCACGATCAGCGAGATCGTCTTGCCGTGGTAGCCATCGGAAGGATTTCCGACCAACCCAGCCCTGGCGAAAGCTTTGCGACGAATAATTTGCATGAAGCGTCAGGAAAAAAGGGGACAACGCTGTTATTCAAGCTTGGACACAAACGGCCGAGGAGCAAGTTTTCAGTTTTCAGTTTTCAGTGAGGACGATGATTCCAGACACTGAAAACTGAACACTGAAAACTTCAAACTCTCCCCGCTCTCATTCCCCAAACTCCTTCAGAATCTCCCGCGCCCGCTTCCGCAACGCTGTTCCGTGGCGTTCGTCCGCCAGGGCGAATTCCAGGAACGATTCGAAGTAGCTTTCGAAGTTGCCGATGTCGAATCGCTTTTCCTCGGCCGAAAGCTTGATGCCGATCGCCGTTGCGCCGGCTTTGATCATTGCGTCCATCGCGTCGGTAAGTTGAATCTCGCCGCCGCGACCCGGTTTCGTCGCTTCGAGATAGCGGAAAATCCCCGGGCTGAACACATACCTCGCCGCCACCGCGAGATTGCTCGGCGCCTCTTCGACCGATGGCTTCTCGATCAGTCCGCGCAAGCGAAACTCTTGCCCCGAGCTCTCGGGAATCGCGATGCCATAGCGGCACACTTCCTCGCGCGGCACTTCTTCGAAGGCCACGACCATTCGCTCTTCCTCGGGGCGTTTATCGCGCTCGAAGGCTGCGATCATCCGCTTCACGATGTCGCTTTGCGCGTGGCGGCCGATCATCGAATCCCCGAGCGCCACCACGAACGCCTGATCGCCAACCAAAGGCTCGGCGCACAGCACGGCGTGCCCCAACCCCAGTTGCCGGCGCTGCCGCGTATAGAAATACAGCATCTCTTCTTGATGCACGAAATCGAGCTCGGCCAACTCTTCCTCGCGCCCGGTGCGGCGCAGATAGGCGATCAATTCGCCGTCGATATCGAAATGGTTCTCGATCGAGGCCTTGCCCGGCCCGGTGATGAACAGCAGCCGCCGGATGCCGGAATTGGCCAGCTCTTCGGTCACGTATTGCGCGACCGGCTTCCGCCCCACGGCCAGCATCTCTTTCGGCTGCGACTTCGTCAGCGGCAACAACCGCGTCCCCAACCCCGCCACCGGCACCACTGCGAGATCAATGCTCATCGAAACACGCTGCCCCAGGTAGATTGCGATCCGCACCTCAGCCCGAACAGGCACTCGGGAACGCTACTCCAGTTTAACCGCGGCCGGCAAGAACACATGCCCCGCCGCTCCAGAGTCGCTCAACCGCGTTCGGCCTTAATCCGACCGCGCCACCTATGCGGATCGTAACGCCGCCAACGCCAAGCCGAGCAGCAAAACTGAGGCTGTAAAGTCCCACTGAAAACCGAACACTGAAAACTTCACACTCTGCCAACGAAAACATCAAACTCCCCCCTCAAACCCTTTCATCCTCCACCACCTCGCGCAACTCCTCCCTGAGCTGCATCCGCGCGCGGAACAGCCGACTCCGGACTGTGCCGACGGGCAATTCCAAGATCTCGGCGATGTCCTCATACGCCATACCGTCCATTTCGCGCAGCACGAGGATCTTGCGGTGATCCTCGGTCAGCGTGCCGAGCGCCCGTTGCACGCGGTTCACGCGCTCCGCGCGCAAGATTTGATCGTGCGGGGCCTCGCCGCCATAGAGCGGTTCTTGCCCGCCGTTTTCGCGCGATTGATCCAGCGACAAACTCGGCCGCCGCCGGCGTCGGCTGCTCGCCGCGGTGTTGAAGGCGATGCGATACAGCCAGGTATAGAATTTCGCCTGCCCCTGGAACGAATGCAGCTTGAGGAACGCCTGCACAAAGGCGTCTTGCACCACGTCATGGGCTTCGTCCCAGTAGCCGAGCGATTGAACCATCGCGTTGTAGAGTCGGTCCTGGTATCTACGCACGAGCACACCGAAGGCCGACGCATCGCCAGCCAAGGTCTCGGCTATCAATACCTGGTCCTCTTTCACGGCGCGCTCGCGGGACCGAGTTGCCGGCCCCTTTATCTGGTTAAACTCTGCCCCACGAGACGCACCCCGTTCCCGGCCCGCCCCGTCCCCGCCTAGTACGATCATCTTCGCCTCACTCGCCGGCGCTGTCAAACGCGGCGCAAGTTCACCGCCGCCAATGAGTTGTGATCGCCGCCGTAGTGCAGACGCCCCACTTGGCCAAAACACCTCCCACCGCGCCCCGACCGACCAACGCCCTCAACTCGCCGGGATCGATCCGCGACGTTGGGACACTCGGCCGCCTCGTCCAATAAAAAAAGCTCGCCGAGGCCTGGGCCTCGGCGAGCTTGGAGAGTTTTCGACGAATCGAGCGTTCGACTTAACGTCGCTTTTGGCGGCGAACCCACCAGCCGGCGCCGGCCAATAGTACGCAGCCGAGCCCCAGCGTCCCCGGTTCCGGTACCGGCACCGGCGAAGCCACGACGTTCAGCCGGACATCGTTGGGTAGGTACTGAACCGCGCCCCATGCCCGACCCGCTGGCAGGACCGGCAAGGAAGTGCTGGCGAACGTTCCGACCCGGCCGCCCGCGGCGGTGAGGACCGTAAACGAGTCGCCCACGTTCGGCACAAATCCGGCGCTCGAACCGCCGAAGTTGTTGCGGACGTTGTTGAGGTCGGTGATATCGACGTCGCCGTCGTCGTCGGTATCGCCCAGACCGGCGCCCGCGAAGTTATTGCGGACGTTGTTAAGGTCGGTGATATCGACGTCGTTGTCGGCGTCGGTGTCGCCCAGCACCGGACCGCTGCTGGCCAACAGGACTTCCAGCTTACCGCCCAAGGTGGCAATGCCGGAGACATTCAGGAAGTCGTAGCCGGTTCCTTGCGTGGTCCCCGCCAGCTCGACCTGATAGTTTGCCGAGGCATTGGTGATGGTGTAAGCGCCGATGATGTTGGTCGTCCCTGGCGAAGCGCCCGGAGCGAGCGTGCCGCCGCTGTTGACCAGGTCGAAATTGATCGTCCCGGCGTTCTTCAACGTGCCGCCTTCAAAAGCGAACTGTGCCGCCAGACCGGCTCCGTAGCTCATCGAGCCGCCAGTCATATCAAGCACGCCGCCGTCCAGGGTATAGAGCCCATCGGACGTGGCCTGCACGCCGATGGTCAAATCGCCCTCGACGATGTGCGTTCCGCCGGTCTGAGTGATGGTGCCCAAGCCCGCATCACCCACCAACACATTCTGGCGGCTATGCAGCTCGCCCGCCGAGAGGTTGATGTCGCCGGTGCCAGCCGCATGGAAGGCCACAATCAAGTTTCCGCCCACATCGACCATGCCGCCCGACTGGTTGAGCACGCCCTTATTGGCCGGACCGTCAGATTCCGAAGCGACATGCACGTCGCTGAGTGTCCGCAACACGCCTGTGCCGCTGACGTTCATCGTCGCATCCATGGTGTGCCAGTGGCCGATCTGCACGCGACCAGCACTCACGACGACTTCGCCGCCAGAAAGGTTGTAAGTTCCTTTGCTGACGAAGCTGTCGCCGATCGTGAAGGAAATACCGTTCGCGGAAGCGTCATCGAAGACCATCCGCCCGCCGGTTTGATTGATCGTGCCGGTGCCGCCGAAACCAATCCCCATGCGGGAGTGGAAGGTGGCTTCGCCTCCGGTCATATTGAACGTGCCGGTCGACTTGTATTGGGTGCCATCCACGATGGCTTCCTGATCGCCAATCCGCGTCCAACCCCCGATTTCGAGCGTCCCGCCGGACATCGTCTGCACGCCCGTGGAGTTAAAGCCCGAGCCGATCGAGTAGTCACCGGCCACTTTCACTACGCCGGCTGACTGATTGAACTTGCCGAGGTTCGGCTGATTGAAGCCGGCCGCGTCGTCCGCGGTGAACGGCAAACCATCGGCGCCAGCGTCGTTGTTCGTGTACCCGCCAACCCGCAATGGACCGCCGATCTGCAAGTTGCCGGTGCCACTGACGTTCACCGTTCCGTCGGTATTCGCCCAGTGACCGAGCAACATTTCGCGATCGATGACTGCGCTGCCGCCGCTCAGGTTGTAGACGCCCGTGCTGCCGCGGCCATCGCCGATCAGCATGTCGGGAGTGTTGATGATCGCGTTGGCCGCGTCATAGACCGCTTCGACGCGGAGCGTACCGCCGGTTTGATTTAGAACACCTTCACTGCCGTTTTCGCCAGCAACGTGCAGGCGATTGGCATTCGTGAACGTACCGCCGGAGAGATTGAATGTTCCATGGCCGCCGGCATTGGTGCCTGCTCCGGGACCACCGATGTAGCCCCAGCCGCCGCCGCGGATATTGCCACCCGATTGATTCAGGACGCCAACCGCCGGGTTACCGGCGTCGTCGCCGCCGCCGACGTGCAGTTCGTTGCCCAATTGAACATCGGCCGTGCCGCTGACATTCATCTCGCCGTTTGAATTGGTCCAGTGACCGATGGCAATGTTCGTGGCGACCTTCAATTGGCCGCCCGAGATGTTGTAAGTACCTTTACCGCCGCCGGTGCCGACGTCGGAAATGATCAGTTCATGGTTGCGAACCTCGAACAGGCCGCCCGTCTGATTGACAGTCGCTTGCGCTGCACCGTCGCTGACATGCGTACGGCCAAGAAAAGAAGCCACGCCGCCGGAAATGTTGAACGTGGCTTCCCCATCGCCTTGTCCGATATAGTTCCAAGCGTTTTCAGGGTTACCGGCGACTTGACGCAACTCGCCCCCTTCGAGATCGAATGTACCGACGCCGCCCACGCCTAAGTGAAACCGGGCGTCCTGGCCGAAACCGTCCGGCGAGTTATACAGCAACTGGCCGCCAGTCAAGCGAGCATGGCCTGTTCCGCCATTGACACCGACATTGAAGTTGGTGAACGCGTCGACGACGCCACCGGTTTGGACGTACTCGCCGGTCGAACCGGCTTCGTCTCCAATGAACACGGCCCCGTCCGGGGAGATCTTGCCCCCGGCAACCATGTTGAGACGGCCGCCGCCACGCACATGGACTTCGCCGATAAAACCGACGTCGGACGAAATCGTCGCGGGCAGGGCAATTCCAATGATGGCGTTGTCGGCCGGGGCGGGCTGAGATCCCAGGTCCCAGTTATTGCCGACCGTCCAATTGGTCGGGTCGACAGCATCATCGCCCTGCCAAGAAACATCTGCAGCGCGGAGGGTTCCGCCGGCCGCAGAAAGCGAAAGCAGCATGCCCAGGCCAAGCCCGTAGCGTCGTAAGTCGCGCTGCAGCGCAGCGCGCAGAGAACCAATCATGAGTTCCCGCCTTTCAGCGAATCTAATTCAGCAGATGTGTGGGTCGGTATGCGATGTGTCTAAGAAGTGCCGCCTGTCAATGCGTGCGACTGACGAACGTCGCGCACGCATATTTGATTCGCACACGGAGTCTAAACAGAAAACAAATGGCGATCAAGCTATTTTCAAAAAAAGTTTTAACTTCCTCGCGAATTTTCGCTTGAGCGCAACTTCCTTGCGTCCGCGCGCGGGGTATGGTTGGATGAATCTTAGGGAGATCCAAGATGCCTTTCAGCCGTAGCAGAACGCAACGAGCGATGGTCGTCGCGTCGCTCGTGATCGCCGAAAACTGCTTGTTTTCCAGTGTGTGTTTGCATCCAGCGCGAGGACAGCAGGCGCCGAGCGCCGCGTCGGATGAGAGCACAGCAGCCACGGAAATGAAGCTGCGAGAGCAAGTCACTAAACAGCCAGATAATGCGCAGGCAATCAGTTCTTTGGCGGAGTTTTTGCTCGCGCGACAGGACTATGCCGGCGCCCTGGCCACGCTTCAGGCGGGATTGAAGCGCCTGCCGAAGCACCCGGCGCTCACGTATCAGCTCGGCATTGCTTACTATCGCAATGGCCAGATCAGCGAAGGCGTAACCTCGCTGTATCAGGCGATCGAGTTCGATCCCAAGTTTACCGACGCGCGCATCGACCTCGGTGCGATCTTGCTCGACCAAGGTCGCTTGATGGAAGCCTCGGAAGTGTACGGAGGCCGCGTGCGGCTCTTTCCCGATGACGCCAACGCTCACAACGATCTCGGCGTCGTGCTCACCCGGCTGGGTAGCACGTCCGAGGCAAAACGAGAGTTCGCCGAAGCGGTGCGTCTCGAGCCCGAACACGCCGACGGGCACTACAACCTGGGGCTTGCGCTCGCGCAGGAAGGCGCTCAACAAGTCGCGATGGAAGAATTTCGCACTGCCATCAAATTGAAGCCGGTGTATGCCGACGCTTATTTTCAACTCGGGCGCGTGCTGGCAAGTTCTGGGCGCGCGGAAGAAGCAATCGTCCAATTCGACGAAGCTCTCCGGCAGCGACCCAACTATGGCGAAGCACACTATCAGGCCGGCCAGGTATTGCTCTCGCTAGGGAAAGCGAAAGAGGCCGCGGCGCGGTTTACCGAAGCGCTCCGATTGAGCCCCGCGAGCGTCCATGCTCGCTATGCCATGGGAGACGCCCTGTTACGACAGGGCAAGCCAAGCGTGGCCGCGGCGCAGTTTCGGGAGACTCTGCGACTTCGCCCGGGCCATGCCGAAGCGAACTACAAGTTGGGGATGATCCTATCCTCGCAGGGCAAATTCGACGAGGCGGCAGCGTGCTATCGCGAGGCGCTCGCGAATCGTCCCGATTGGCCGGATGCGGAAAATAATTTGGCCTGGCTGCTGGCGACGCATCCGAACGATCAGTCGCGACGCCCGGAAGAAGCGGAACGCCTGGCGGCGGCCGCGGTCGTGGCAGCCAAGGCAAAAATTCCGCTATTGCTGGACAGTCTCGCCGCGGCACAAGCCGCGAACGGCAATTTTCCGGCGGCGGTCGCCACCGCGGAGGAAGCCGTTGCCGCGGCCCAGGCAGTGGACGATAGCGAACTGGCGAGCCAAATCGCCGGTCGCCTCAAACTCTATCAAGCCGGGCAGCCGTATCTGGAAAAGCCGACAAAATCGCGCTAGCCGGCATCGTTTTCGCTGGCGGGTATTGCCCGCGAAACACGCGAAAGGACGCGAAAAGGGAAGGGAGGTCGGATGCAGGTGGCTGCCTGAATGGGTCAGGTAGGACTAAAGAACGGTCAGTCTTAGCTGCCCGCAAGTTTCGCGTGATTTCGCGTTTTTCGCGGTTCCTATTTGTTCCGGCCTGCAAGTCCGCGAGCCAGATTGTTATAGAAGCCCTGTGCTGCCGCCTGTGGTGGAACCAAGGCCCCTTCGCCGGATGTCGTCGATGCGGCCCAACTCGTTGACAGCAGGAATGCGACACGATGACGGCCACGCACGACCATTCCCAAGAGCCGACACACGGACTGCGCTCCGGGAGTTTCCTCGGGCTAATCGGCACTCAGGCGCTCGGCACGACGAACGACAACATCTTTCGCTGGCTGGCGATCGGCATCGGCAAAGATTTTGTGCCGGCGTCCGCCGCGTCCACGGTGCTGGCGGCCGGCCTGGCCTGCTTCGTGCTGCCGTATTTGCTGCTCGCCGCGCCGGCCGGATACCTGGCGGACCGCTACAGCAAGCGCAGCGTGATCCTGTGGTGCAAAGTGGCTGAGATCGGGCTGATGATCGCCGGCGTGGCGTCGATCTTAATCGGCAATTTGTATTTGATGTTCGGCGCGGTGTTCTTGATGGGCGCGCAAGCCGCGCTGTTCGGTCCTGCGAAATTTGGCGCAATTCCCGAAGTGCTGCCGGCCCACAAAATCTCCGCCGCGAACGGCGCGCTGGGACTGGCGACCGTCGTTTCCACGGCACTCGGCGGTGCGCTCGGCAATTGGCTGAGCGATCGCATGGGACATCGCGGGGTCGAGTTCCCGCTCTGGACCGCGGCCGCGGCGCTCACCGTGATCTGCATTGCACTCGCCGGCTGGCTGTGCAGTTTGCGTATTGTGCAACTGGCCCCAGCCAATCCTCTGCAAACGTTTCCTTGGAATGCTCCCGCGCAAACTTGGCGCGATCTGCGTGCGCTCGCCAGCAGTCGGCCCATGCTCCGAGTGGCAATTGGCGAAGCGTTCTTCTGGTCGTTGGCGTCCCTCGCCAACATGAACATCGACCAGTACGCGTTTGAAGGAGGCGCCAGCCAGCAGCAGATTGTGCCGCTCTTGTTGGCTCTCGTCGTCGGTCTGGGACTAGGAAGCGTCTTCGCCGGTTGGTGGTCTTCCGGAAAAGTTGAGTTGGGCATCCTGCCGTTGGGCGCCGCTGGCCTGGCAATCAGCTCTATCTGGCTGTATCTCGTTCACGGCGCAATCGTCTACAACGATTCCATCTGGAACGACAACTACTTCACCACCTGCTGCCTGCTGTTGTTTCTGGGCGCCAGCGCCGGACTGTTTGACGTGCCACTTGCTTCGTACATACAGCATCGCAGTCCGCCGCAATCGCGCGGGCAGATGTTGGCCGCGACGAACTTCCTGGTGTTTTCCGGCACGCTGGTGACTGCCGGCATTTATTGCCTGATGCGGTTGCCGATCGGCGGCGGCGAGCCGGCGTTTTCGGCTCGCGAGGTGTTCCTGTTGGCCGGTTTGGCGACGGTGCCGATCTTCATTTACATCGTGTTACTGTTGCCGCAGGCGACGATTCGCTTCATCCTCTGGCTCTTAAGCCACACCATGTATCGCTTCCGGATTCACGGGCTCGACAACCTGCCGGAACGGGGCGGCGCCTTGCTGGTGGCCAATCACGTCAGTTGGATCGACGGCCTCGTGTTGTTGCTGACGTCGTCGCGCCCCGTGCGCTTCGTGGCCTTTGCCCCTTACGTGCAGATCCGCGGGCTAAGCTGGATTGGGCGCGTAATGGGGGTAATTCCCATCGGCCCTGGTCCGAAAGCGATCAAGCACGCTCTCGATACCGCCCGAAACGCCGTCCTGCATGGCGAACTGGTCTGCATTTTTCCCGAGGGAGCGATCAGCCGGGACGGCGAAATCGCCGATTTCAAGCCGGGTATGCTCCGCATCGTCGACGGAACCGGAGCGCCGATCATTCCGGTCTTTCTGGACAAACTGTGGGGGAGTATCTTTAGCTATGAGCGGGGACGTTTGTTGTGGAAATGGCCGAAACGCTGGCCGTTTGTCGTCGCGGTGCATTTCGGAACTCCGCTCCAGGCGCCGTTCGATGTCGTCGGCGTGCGTGAAGCGGTCGTTCAGTTGGGGAAACAATCTGTGGCCGTGCAAGCCGATCCAACCATGATCCCGCCGCGCAGCTTCTTGCGGATGTGCCGGCGGCTTTGGAAACAGCCCAAGGTGGCGGATTCCTCCGGTAAGCAATTGACCGGCGGAGAACTGCTGATCGGCGCGCTCGTGTTCCGCCGCCTGCTCCGCGACATACTGAAAGACGACGAAAAGTACGTCGGCTTGTTGATCCCCCCGTCGGTCGGCGGCGTGCTGGCCAACGTGGCGCTGCCGCTGTGCGGTAAGATCGGCGTCAATCTGAATTATACGGTCTCGACCGAGATCATGGATTCCTGCCTCCAGCAGTGCGGCATCCGCCACGTGCTGACCAGTAAGCGCGTAATCCATAAGCTGGAACATTTGAAAGTCAACGCAGAGTTGGTGTTCCTCGAGGACTTGCTCCGCAAAGTCACCAAGGTCGACAAGGCCATCGCGTACGTGATGGCGAAGTTCTGGCCCATGCGTACGCTGGAGCGGCACTTAGGCTTGAATCAGGTTGGACTCGACGACCTGTTAACGGTGATTTTTACGTCCGGCTCGACGGGCGATCCCAAGGGCGTGATGCTCACGCATGGAAACATTTCGAGCAATATCGACGGCATCGCACAAAGCGTGCGGCTAACCCCGGACGATGTGTTGATCGGCACTCTGCCGTTTTTCCACTCGTACGGTTTCACCGCCACGCTGTGGTCCGTGCTGACGCTCGACCCGATGGGCGTTTATCACTTCAGCCCGTTGGAAGCCGGCGTCGTCGGCGAGTTGTGCGCGAAGTATCGCGTGACGATTTTCATGTCAACGCCGACCTTCCTGCGTTCGTATTTGAAGCGCTGCCCGCCGGAGCATTTCGCCACGCTCGACGCGGTCTTCGGCAGCGCGGAGAAATTGTCGAGCGAGTTGTGCGACGCCTTCGCCAAAAAGTTCGGCGTCCGGCCGCTCGAAGCGTATGGCGCCACGGAACTCTCGCCATTGGTCTCGGTCAACGTGCCCAAACATCGTGCGCCATCGACCGGCGGACCCTGGGTCAAGGAAGGGACCGTTGGCCGGCCGATCAAGCATTTGCAAACCAAGATCCTCGACCCCGAGACCGACGAACCGCTCGGCGCCGGCGAGGCCGGCATGCTCTGGGTCAAAGGCCCCACGGTGATGAAGGGCTATCTCAACAAGCCAGCGCAAACCGCGGAAGTGATGCGCGACGGCTGGTACAAAACCGGCGACATCGCGCGCATCGACGCGGACGGTTTCATCGAAATCACCGGCCGCTTGAGCCGCTTCTCCAAACTCGGCGGCGAAATGGTGCCGCACTTGCGAATCGAGGACGAGATTAACCTGATTCTCGGCCACGACCATGAAACCGTCTGCGCCGCCGTGACCGCCGTGCCGGATGCGAAGAAAGGCGAGCGTCTCGTCGTGCTGATGCTCCCCTCGGAAAAGACGCCGCGGGAAATCACACACGAGCTGGCCACGGCGGGGTTGCCGAATCTCTGGATCCCCGACGTGCATAACTTCTACACCGTCGACGAAATGCCCGTCCTCGGCACCGGCAAGCTCGACCTGAAGAAGCTCAAGGATTGGGCCAAAGAAAAAACCGCGCAACCCGTCCCCACCGGCGCTCAAGTACAATAGCTAAGTACACCCGCATAAAGTTTGATGCGGGGTGCCACTGGCGGCTTGTCCGCCAGTGCTGGAGTTGGGCTTGCTATCGAGATCAGAACCGCACTGGCGGACAAGCCGCCAGTGGCACCCATCGCATTATTTCTTCTGCGTGTGCACTTAGTGTCTCGGCAGCCACAACACTAGCCCGTAGCGCAAGCGAGGGAGAGTTGATGAAGGCTACATTGGAAGATCGAACTCTCTGTTGCATTGGGTGAGAGCAACTGAGAGTTTCATCTCCAACGGTAGACGTCGTCGTCCCCCCTCGCTTGCGCTACGGGCTAGTGGAGCAGACTTCGCGGCAAACGAACTCCTTTACTCTTCTTCTCCCTCCATGTCCGCTCGGCACAACTCACGCCGCGATTTTCTCCGCGGTAAAGCGGCGCGCGACGTCGTCACCGACTGGTTGGACGCCGTGCCGTCCACATTGGACGTGTCGCCCGTCGAGACGGCGGGGCGGTATCTCATTTCGCTCAAGCGCCGCGCGATGGCCTGCGATTTCGTGGTGCTGCTCAACGCGGGGCAACACAATGCCGGGCCGACGCTCGCGATGCAGGCGCTCGACCTGATCGAAGAACTCGAAGCACAACTCACCATTTATCGCGATTCGAGCGAAGTGCTGGAAATCAACTGCACGGCGGCCGAGCGCCCGGTGGTCGTGGAAGAGCGGCTGTTCGAGTTACTACAACGAGCGGTCGCGCTGCATCGCGATACGCAAGGTGCGTACGACATCACGGCGGGGCCCCTCAGCAAGGCCTGGGGATTCTTTCGCCGCCAAGGCGAAGTGCCGAATGAAGCGGCGCTGGCGGAAGCGCTCGCCAAAGTCGGCAGCGAGAAGTTAACGTTGGACGCGGAACGGCAAACCATTGCCCTCGCGCAACCTGGCGTGGAATTGAACCTAGGCGCGATCGGTAAAGGCTACGCGCTCGATCGCTGCGCCGAATTGTTGCTTGAGGGAGGCGTGGACAACTTTCTAATTCACGGCGGCCAAAGTAGCATCCTCGCCCGAGGCGCTCGCGCGACCGGCCGTCCGGACGAGCAGGGCTGGTCGATTAGCATCGGCGATCCACTCCGTCCCGGAAAATCCATGTTGGAGTTCCCCGTCGTGGATCGCGCCGTCGGTACTTCCGGCACGCAGTTTCAATTTTTCCGCCACGCCGGCGAGCGTTACGGCCACATCATCGACCCGCGCACCGGCTGGCCCGCCAAAGGAGTTCTCAGCTGCACGGTCCTTGCGCCCACTGCTGCGGAGGCCGACGCGCTGTCGACGGCCTTTTTCATTCTCGGCCCGGAGGGAGCGGAGGCCTACTGCGCCGCACGCCCGGAGACTGCGGCGCTGCTCGTCTGCCCTTCCAACAAACCGGGCGAGCCGATTGTTCACCGGTTCAATTGGGCGAGCGTTGAACTCGCAAAGCCGCCGAACGACTGACAAGCCAATCAAGTCTGCGAGGCGGCTCCGCGAATCTTCGCGCGGACTTCGGGCAGCGGGTAAACGATGATCGCCTGGCCTTCGCGGCCGATTTCGTAAAGGCGGCGGTAGCCTCGCGTGACGAGCGTTTCTTGTTCGTGGACGTAGTGCGGATCCAGCGTGCGCTTGTCGAAGGAGCCCTCCACGACGACGGGCTGGAAGCGATCGTCGCAGATGTATTGTGCCAAGGTCGGGTCGCAGCGGAGATGCCGCTCCTTGGTCGTGTGCAGCACCTCGGGATCGAACAGGCCGATCACGTAGCGCAAATACAGATCGCTATCGGTGATATCGGCCACATCCAGGCCGCAGACGTCGCAGAGATAGCCTTCGTCGCATTTGGACATGGGGGAAGTAGGTGGAGTAGTTAGTAGGTGGAGTAGACATTAGCTGAGGTAGACCATGTTGTGGCACGGTCTCCCGACCGTGCCACTGGGCCGACCGCAGGCCTCCCGTTCCGGATGTCACCACGCTCTGCCGTGGCACGGTCAGGAGACCGTGCCAAAACACGGTTGTACGGATTTATTTATCACTTCCACTACACCCCCAACACGTCGCTCATGCCGTAGAGGCCGGCTGGTTTGCCGTGCAGGAATTTCGCGGCGGCCAGGGCGCCTTGGGCGTAGCAATCGCGGTTGCTGGCGCGGACGCTGAGTTCCAAGGTTTCGCCGAGCATGCCGAAGACGATCGTGTGCTCGCCGGGGTTGTCGCCGGTGCGGACCGCGTGATAGCCGATTTCGCCGTGCGGCCGCGCGCCGGGGCGGCCTTCGCGGCCGTGCTGATGATGTTCCTGCCCCATCGCGTCGGCGACGATCTGGCCGAATTTGATCGCCGTGCCGCTGGGGGAATCTTCCTTGAAGCGATGGTGCCGCTCGATGATCTCGACGTCCGCGCCGCCGGGATAATCCTTGAGCGCCGCGGCGGCGATGCTGGTGAGCTTCATCGTGAGATTCACCGCCAGGCTCATGCTGGGGGACCAGACGAGCGGGATCGACGACGCGGCGGTGCGCAGCTTGGTTTGCGCGGCCGCTTCGAGCCCCGTGGTCGCCATCACCAAGGGCAGTTTGCGTTCGAGGCACAGCACCGTGGCGCGTTCCGCGCCTGCGGGCGTCGAGAAATCAATCAGCACGTCGGCGTCGACCGATAACGTGTCGGATACCCGCACTCCCAAATCGCCGATGCCGGCGAGTCGCCCGGCGTCCTCGCCCATTTTCGGATGCCCGGCGTGTTCGAGCGCGGCCACGACTTGAAAGGCCGAATCGGCCACGGCGCAGGCGATGACGCGCTGGCCCATTCTGCCCGCGGCGCCGTGGACGGCAAGTCGGATGCTTGGCATGGGGGAGGTGGAGAAAAGGAGTAAAGGAGTCGAGGAGAGAAGGAGACGCGAGGACTGCGAGTTATTTTTTCGCGCTCGTTTTCTTCGTTGCTTCAGCTATAAAGCTGAATCGCCTGGATGATTTCGTTCAGGTTGTTATTCACAGCCACCGCGCGGTTGGCGAACGCGGCGCGGCGGACGCCGCGGCTGCCGAGGACTTCGTTGAACTTGTCCTGATCCGTGGTGTGGTAGGCGACGGTGGCCGTGGGATCCTTGAGTTGATGTCCGGTGAGGATGCACACCACGCGCTCGTCGCGGCCGATAACGCCCTCGGCTATGAGTTGCTTGGCGCCAGCGACGCTCGCCGCGCTGGCCGGTTCGCAGCCCAGCCCGCCCGCGCCGACTTGCGCCTTTGCATCCATGATTTCCTGGTCGGTCACTTCGCGGACGACGCCCTGCATCGCGTCGAGCGCCCGGAGGCACTTGTTCAGGTTCACCGGCCGATTGATTTCGATCGCGCTGGCAATCGTTGACGCGCGTTTCGATTGTTGATCGAGGAGGCTGTAGTACTCCGCAATCGCCGGTTGCGGCTTGCCTTCGTCCCAGCGGACACCGCGGCGCTCATAAAGTTCGTAGAGCGTATTCGCGCCGGACGCGTTGATAACCGCCAACCGCGGCAGGCGATCAACGAGGCCAAGCTCCTTCAATTCAACAAACGCCTTGCCGAACGCGCTGGAGTTGCCCAGGTTGCCGCCGGGCACCACGATCCAGTCCGGCACTTCCCAACGCAGGGCTTCCAGCACGCGGTACATGATCGTCTTCTGCCCTTCCAACCGAAAGGGATTGACGCTGTTCACCAGGTAGATGCCCAACTCGCGCGAAATCTCCTGCACGCGGGCCATCGCGTCGTCGAAATCGCCCGCGATCTGCACCGTGAGCGCGCCGTAATCGAGGGCCTGCGAGAGCTTGCCGTAACTGATCTTGCCGGAGCCGATGAAGATCACGGCCTTCATGTGCTTGGTCACGGCGCAATAAAGCGCGAGCGAAGCACTGGTGTTGCCGGTCGACGCGCAGGCGGCCCGTTTCGCGCCGATCGTATAGGCATGCGTGAACGCGGCTGACATGCCGTTGTCTTTGAAGCTGCCGGAGGGATTCATCCCCTCATATTGCAAATGCAGCTCGCCGCCGGTCAGGCCGACGTACTTGGCGACGTCCCGGGCGTGTTGCAGCAACGTCTGGCCCTCGCCGATCGTGACGATGCGGTCGTCCGGAGCGAAGGGCAGCAGCTCGCGGAACCGCCACACGCCGCTGTATTCGAGCGGCTCGTGCCGGCGCGACCATTTGTGTTCGAAATCGGCCAGCTTTTTCGGTAGCGGCAGTTTTGCCCAATCGTAAGCGACGTCAAGCAGATTGCCGCAGGTCGCGCAGGCCGTGCGGACTTCCTCCACGCCATAGGTCTGCCCACAGGCGGGATCAATGCATCGCTGGTAGACGGAGTCGGACATCATCAGCCGAGTGATTCGAGGGCTATTTTGCGACGGCGTGCGTACTGCTAATTGTAAGCCACGAATGGGTTTCCGTGCTATTGGGCAAAGCGCGGCCAGTTTCCACATTGCGGGCGCTACACGGCACGGAGCAGGCAGGATTGGGAACCGCGAAATGCACAAAAGGGCGCGAAAGATCGAGGTTGTTTTGCCGTAAATACTGTGCGGCGCTTGGTGATAGGCAATAATCAATGCGTTCCGAACGCGCGATCGCGCATTTTCCGTAGTCGGGGGTTCAAGTCATGTGGTCGTTGATTTCCATGTTGGTCTGGGGATTGATCGCTGGAGCGTTGGCCAGGCTGTTGATGCCGGGGCCGGATAGCTTCACCTGGACCGGCACGATGATCCTGGGAATCGTCGGCTCGTTCGTAGGCGGGCTGATCGGCGCCCTGTTCACGGGAAAAGGCATCGACACGATCAACCCTGCCGGACTGATCATGTCCGTGATCGGTTCACTGGTGGCGCTGGCGATTTACCGGCGGATTTCCGCAAAGAAGGGGTAGCTGGGCGGAGGAACCGCGAATGCGGGTATGACCCGCGAAACACGCTAAACACACGAAAAATGGGAGAGAGGGGAACATCGAACAAGTCGCTGCTCTGATTTCACGCTGCTGTTTGTCGAAGTTACAGGCAACGGGTCGTCGGCGAACTCCGTCAACTCTTGCGATTTAACAACAACCTTTCGCGTTTTTCGCGTGTTTCGCGGGCCGCTCCGAATCCCTCAAGAACATGCCTAGAACAACGAGGTCACGGCGTCGGCTACTGTAGAAACTACATCGCTGCGAAGGCTTCTTTGGCAGCGTTGACCGTGGCGTCGATATCTTCGTCGGTGTGCGCCGTGGAGATAAACAGGGCTTCGTATTGACTGCAGGGCATATAGACGCCGCGATCGATGAGGCCCCAGAAGTACTGGGCGTACTTCGCGGTGTCGGAGCGGCTGGCGGTGGTCCAGTTGGTGACGGGGCCGGGGTGGAAGAAGAACGTCAGCATGCTGCCGACGCGCGTGATCGCGTGATCGATCCCAGCGCTGGTCGCTGCATTGCGTAGGCCTTGTTCCAGCCGTGCGCCGAGTTGTTCCAGGCGAACGTAGGCTTGGCCGTCCTTCAAGAGTTGCAAAG
>JAWXBP010000135.1 GCA_034440135.1 Planctomycetia bacterium | reverse complement strand
CCAATCCGCCGTGCGGGAATTCGTGCGGTTCGGCGTCGCTCCATTGGTTCCACACCACGGCTTGCACCGACGGTTTGGCCAGCAGGATTGGCAGGAAATCGTCCACGAACTTCGCTTGCGCCGCGGCGTTCCAGCCGCCGGAGATGGCGTTGGCGTCCGGTTTCGCCGCGCCCCAGGCTGCGGGGTCGGCAGCCATCCCGCTGGGGGCCGTGAGACACACGAACAGCGGCAAGCCGAGGCAACTCCAGAGGTCGATCAATCGCGCAAAATCCAGCCGATCCCGCAGAGCGCTCCCCGCGCCGGTGAAACCCATGCTCAGATCGAGCCCAATGGCGGACAGTCCCAGCCCTGCCCGCACCAGCGCGTCGGCGAAGTGCAACGGCGAAAGATCGACGTCCGTGCGGGCCATGTACTCGGCCCACGGTTGATCGAATCGTAAGATCACCGGCGTGTTCGGATCGGCGTGGCGGACCGCTTCAATTGTGCTCACCGCCAGGCGGAGGCGTTCCTCTTCCGAGAGCGCGAGGGCGCGGCCGGTATTCACCCGGGCGGCGCATTGCCAGGCGGCCACTTTGCCGCGATACCGGCTGATGACCGTCTCGATGAAGTCACGCACCACGGAGACGATGTTGTCGAAATCCCCTTCCCACAGGCAGAGCCAGTCGGGCAGGGTATGCGCGTCGAGCTGCAACAGCGGCCCGCCGATGACCGGCCGGCGATTCGCCACGCACCAGTCGATCAACTTGTCCGGGCGCGTCCATTGATACGCCCCCTCGACCGCCTCGATCTCCCGCCACACGATTGGAATCGAGGCGGCGTTGAAGCCTTCCAGGAAGGCCTCGGTCCCTTTGCCCGTGGGCGGAGCCGCTAGTTCCGCGGCCAATACAGTCGGCAACTGTGGCGTCTGCCGCCGGCGGACCGCCAGGGCCTGGTCGACGTAGCAGCGGGCGAGCGCGTCGCTGCCGTCCAAAGCCAGCGCCAGCGCCTGCTGCGCGGCCTCGATCGCTTCGGCGACCTTGTGCTGGCCCACGGCCGCCCGGGCGAAATGCTCGGTCGCTTCCCGCAGCTTGTTCCAGACATCGTCGTCGACCACGAGGCCAATGGCCTGCCAGTCGGCGGCCTGGTTGCGGAGCTGGTTGACTTTGCCCCGGGCCAGCTCAACGGCGAACAGGTAGGGCTCGGCCCGCTCCACGAGCGTGCAGGTCTGCAGCATGATTTCGCCGCGTCCCGGCACAATCCAGGGGATATGGAAGTTGCCGGAGTCGTTGACCGAGCGGGTCAGCTGGATTTCGTTCGCCGTGCGCCGGGTTTCGCAACGCCAGGGCACCAGGTCGATTCCGGTCGCAAAAGCCCGCTCATGGGCCTGTACGGACAGACTGCTGGGAGGCGGGACCAAAAAGCGAATCAGTCCCATACATCGTTCACTCCCCAGTCGCGTGGCGGACGCCGCCGCACGCCCGTCCAAGCTGCTCCGGCGGTAGATTTACGCGAGTCTACCGAAGCGGAGAGCGGGACACAAGTTGGCTGGGATTTGGGGGTGGGGAGACCGGTTGAAATAGTTGCGGTTACTGCTGCCAGCGGAACGGCTTGATCCGGAAAATAACCACGGCCATCGTGAGCAGGACGACGATTTCAAGCCAGGTGAGTCCCATTTCAGTTGGTTCTACCCTCCAGCGCAGGAGAAAGCCCCGCTCAGGATTCGTCCAACAAGGCGGATTCGCATTTGACTGTGGGAGGCGTCTCCTGACGCCGATTCGAATGATGCGAGAATTGCGTATCCTGCTTTTCTCGCAAAGAGTGCTAAATCCATCGGCGTCGGAGACGCCTCCCACAGTTGTTCAGGCTGCCGATGCCAAACGTCTGATTCGCCTTGGCGGGACCACGGCGTCGACCGCGCACTACTCTTGATTTGACCGCGGCAACAGCGCCCGCTCTTTCTCGCCGCTGCGACTTCGCAGCGAAATGAGCGGATAGTCTGGACTGGGCCGGAAGGCGAAGAGAAACAAACCGACCACCGGCACGACTCCGACGGTCAGGTACGCCAGCCGACGGATCGCTTCCCCGCTCGTCGGCGGTCGCCGCTTGGTGAAAAACTCCACCCGCGAGTCATAGCCAAAGCGGCCGACCACGCGTTCCCGTTCCACGACCGGTAAGCTCGTCGCGAACGCCAGCATGAACGCGATGTAAACGATGACGCCCAGCAAAGTGAGGATGGAGAAGCGCGGTTTCATTCCGTCGACTCCTTGGCTCTCCGTTCCAGCACGCAGTAGCGCCAAAGCGACAACGCCCCGCCAACTAGCCCGAAGGCCAGCGCGGTGTTGTTAATCACCAGGAAGTAAACGTCTTCGTCGGCGGACGTGCCGGCGAGCGTGTTGGTGAGATTCTCCAACCAGTTGAGCAGTGGCCAGATGTGGGCATTGTGATATGTGATGGCGGTGAAGGCGAATAAGACGGACAACAACAGCCCTCGCGCGAAGACCGTCCGCCCCGAGGTTCGTCCGGTGGCCACGATCAGCACCAGGAACATCAGGCCCCACCACAGCCATCGCGCCACAGCGCAAACCGCCAGGCTTTGGAACGCGGCCGCGTTGATCGCCACGTAAGCGGTGACGCCCAGCAAGGAGAGGATGGAGAAACGTGGTTTCATGTTGGCGATTGTACCCTTGCACCGGAGCAAACGCCTATTCCGAATCAAGGGGTTGGTAATCGCCTCTGCGAACTACTCGCGCCACTTCAATTCTTCCAACTTGCGCAGCTTTTCTTCGATCGCGTCCCCTTCGTAAAACCAAAGCCGCCCGCGGGCCGTGACGGTTTCTCCCGGCGGGCAATCCGGGAATTGCGGGTCGCTGTGCAAGCACGGGCAGGGTGCGTTGCCCCACGTGCGTTGGTTGGGCGTCCAGGCCATGATCACCCAGCGTTGGCCGTCCGGCGAGCGGCAGCAGGCGTAGTCGCCGCGGAACAGTTTGTTGTCGTTCGTCTGTTCGGCGAATCCTTCCAGCCCCTTGAGCATCGCGCACATCTGCACGCGCAAATCGGAGAGCGTTTCGTCGGACCTGTTTTGCAGGCGGCATTCCATCGCCACGCCGTCCGCTTGCTCCTTTGGCCGTCGTTGTAGCACGCGGTATCGCCAGAGTGCCAGGGAGCCGCCGAGTAAGCCAAAGTTGAATGAAGCGTTCGCTACACCGCAGCGATACAGCTTGAGATTCAATTCTCCGTAGTCCTCGTATTCCCATCTCGGTTCAGGAGACATGAGAAGGATCGCGTAGTGCGGCATCGCACGTTTTTCGCTGTCGAGGAACCGCTCGTCAACGTAGTCGCGGCCTTCGTACAGGGTGGCAACGGCCACATAGATGAGGCACGTGGCGAGCATTCCCCGAGCGAAAGTAGACCCGCCCGAGTTGCTGTTTGCCCCTTCAATTGCCAACGCTGCCAAGACGGCAATCCAAAGACAGAAACTCAGTGTGTTCCAAATCGAAAGAGGGTAGATCAGTCCCGCAGCGGCCACCGCCAGATAAGCCGTGACGCCGAGCAACGCAAGAATGGAAAACCGGGGTTTCATTCCGCCTTCTCCTTCGCCCGTCGTTCCAGCAGGCGATATCGCCAAAGTGCGAGCGAGCCGCCGAGTAGGCCGAACGCTAGCGAGACATTTTGAAATGCGACGAGGTAGATTCGCAAGTTACCGGTGCCCGCAGCAAACGGATCGAACCAAAATCGATCGTTCGGATAGGGCCACTCAGAAGTCAGACTTTGAATTGCGCCGGCAACATAGACATGTGGTAACGGCGGTTGATCGAAATGGACCATTCGATAAACGAATGTCGCGGCGCCATACACCAATGTCACCAGTACCATGCCCCTTGCAAATACCGTGATTCCCGACGAATCTTGCGCTGCATAGATAGCGGCGACTACCAGAATTGCCAGCCAGATAAAAAACGCGACGTTCGACCACGCATCGCCGTTGATCCTCAATGCAGCGGCATTCACCGCCACCCACGCTATCACTCCCAGCAATGTAAGTAAAGTAAACCGTGGTTTCATTCCGCCCCCTCCTTCTCGCGCCGTTCCAGCACGCGGTATCTCCAGAGCGACAACGCCCCGCCAACTAGCCCGAAGGCCAGCGTGGCGTTGGTAATCACCAGAAAGTAAACGTCTTCGTCGGCGGACGTGCCGGCGAGCGTGTTGGTGAGGTTCTCCAACCAGTTGAGCAATGGCCAGAGATGGGCGTTGTGATACGTGATGGCGGTGAAGGCGAATAAGACGGACAACAACAGCCCTCGTGCGAAGACCGTCCGCCCCGAGGTTCGTCCGGTGGCCACGATCAGCACCAGAAACATCAGGCCCCACCACAACCAGCGAGCCACAGCGCAAACCGCGAGGCTTTGGAACGCGGCCGCGTTGATCGCTACATAAGCGGTGACGCCCAGCAGCGTGAGGATGGAGAAGCGTGGTTTCATGCCCGCGATTCTACACCTGCGCGCGAGCAATCGCCTATTCCGAATCAATCGCAGCGAAGTCGCGTTCGTCAACTACTCGCGCCACTGCGAAGCTTCCAATTCCCGTAACTTCATTTCGATCGCTTCCCCTTCGTAGAACCAAAGTCGCCCGCGGGCTGTGACGGTTTCGCCCGGCGGGCAATCCGGGAACTGCGGGTCGCTGTGCAAGCAAGGGCACGGGGCGTTGCCCCAGGTGCGTTGATTGGGCGTCCAGGCCATGATCACCCAGCGTTTGCCGTCTGGCGAACGACAGCAGGCGTAGTCGCCGCGGAAGAGCTTGTTGTCGTTCGTTTGTGCGGCGAATCCGTCCAGACCCTTGAGCATCGCGCACATCTGCACGCGCAGGTCGCTTAGCGTTTCGTCGGAGCCGTTCTGAAGCTGGCATTCCATCGCCACGCCATCCGGTTGCGGCGTGACGCGCGCGCCGAACGTCACGCCGTTCGGGAGCCGGCGCTCGATTTCGAGTTTTCCATCCTTGAGCCGGCGCCATTCCAGTTTTTCAAGCTCGATCTTTTGCTTCGTCCACATCGTGTCGATGTGCGAATGCGCCAAGTATAGCAGTCCATGCTGGCACCAGATCGCCTCGGGTACGTCGATTACCACGTAACTGCGATCATCCCACGGGGCGAACACGCTCACCTTCGTCTCGCGCTGCGGACGCAAGGCCCCGTCCAAAAACCCAATCCGCGGATGTCGCCCGCCCGGATACGGCAGCACCTTCACGTTGCCGCCAGCGGTCTTGGGCGCTGGCTCGCGTGTAACGCCCAACCGTTCCGCGGCAGTGTCCACTTCCGCCGGAGACATTCCCGTCGCGGCGGCCGCTTCCTCGGCGGTAAACCGGTGATCGCCGAGCATGTTCGATAGCCAGTAGCGCAACTCCGCATCGTCCAATGGCGGGCGCGGATCCGCTTGCTCGTTGAGCGCCGCCGGCAGCGGCTGCGCGGGGCATGGAGAGCCGTGAATCGCCCAGCTAAGGGTGACGGCGAGAACCATTCCGAAGCGCCTTGTTGTGTAGTTCATGGCAGATGGTTGTAAGCCACACAGGATTCGTTGTCAAAATAAGGGATTGGACGAAGCTGGGCGAATTCGGCCGCGCGGATTCCTCTGGGTTGTCGGGCCCGCACTCTCTAGAATCCTCGCCGCGCCGGACGGCTGCCTGCAGAACATTCCCGAACCGAGGTCCGAACCATGCCGCTTCGTCAACCGCGACGGCTTGTCTACCTGCTGATTCCGCTCGGTTGGGCAGCTGGTTGCAGCACGCCGCCGCCGCTCGACATGCCGGACTTTGCCGATCCCGGCCCCGCGGCCTACCAGCAGCGCCGCGCGAATCGCTGGGATATTTATCCGGAGACCGACAGCACGGCGTCGATGGACGGCGCGCGGCCGCGAGAATTTGTCTCCTCGAATCCCGAGCCCACCCGCGCCCGCTGGTCCTTCTGGCCCTTCTCCGGGCAATAGCCTGAGCCATCTCGATCGCTGGCCCGTTCCGGCCAAGTGGTATAATCGCAAGACGGCAGTTGGCACACCCGGAACGAGCGATGCGGCATTCAGCGACCCGAGTAACTGGTCTAAATCCGAAGACGCGGGCGCCTGGGGCTGGGGCCGCGGTTGCTGTATGCCGAGGTCGCTACCACTGGGGCATCGCAAATCGTCGCGCCCAGGATCAACGAAGCCCCAGCGATTTGGATGATTCGACCGGAAAGCTCACTGCCCCTGCCCCAGGCACCCGTCGTCGAACGATTACGTCAATTCTCCCTCGCTGGCGCGTCGGGCTAGTGTGGGCGATCGTCCTCGTCACCGTGACGAATGGCCAAGCCGCAGAACCTTCCCGGACGAGCTATCGTGAACGCCTGGAAACGCTCGCCACGGATTGCGCGAACGAAGGACTGACGGACGAAGCGGCGGCGATTCGCGCTTGGGCCGCGCCGCGCGATTCGCAGTGCTTCTACCCCGTCCTGCCGGAAGCGCTCGTGCCGCTGAATGCGAGCGCGGGCGATGAAAACTCCTGGCCTGTGCGGTTCGCCAAATTGCGGAGCGAGCGCGCGGACGAACTTTACGAGCAGGCCAAGCAAGCCGTCGGCGCCGGGCGTTCTGGCGAAGCCTACCAAACACTTTGGAACACGCTGCGCGAAAACCCGGATCACGCGCTGGCCCGCAAGTCATTGGGTTACACGTTGATCGAAGGGGCGTGGCGGACGCGATTTGAAGCCGAAAAGCACCGCGCCGGCCAGATCTGGCATGCGGAGTTCGGATGGCTGCCGCAGGAGCACGTTGCGCGCTACGAGGCCGGCGAGCGCTATTACCTGAAGGGCTGGATCTCCGCGGAAAAGGAGGCGGAGCTACGTTCCGAGTTGGCGCGCGGTTGGCTGGTGCAAACCGAACACTACTCGATCCGCACGAACCACAGCCTCGAAGCGGGCGTCAAGCTGGCGACCCGCTTGGAACGGTTGCACGCCGTCTGGCGACAATTGTTCGTGACCTATTACGCCTCGCCAAGACAAATCGCCGAGGCCTTCGTGCGCAAGCCCCTTGCGGCGCCCGCCCGGCGACTGCAGGTCGTCTATTATCGCGATCGCGCTGAATACCTGTCAGAGCTGCGCGCACACGCGGCGCAGATTGAGATCACGACCGGCTTCTATCTGGGCGAAAAGGAGACGGCCTATTTCTTCGCGGCCGAGGAAGAAGACGTCGCCACGCAATACCACGAGGCGACGCACCAACTGTTCGGCGAAAGCCGGCCGATTGCCCGCGGCGTCGGCGCGGATGGCAACTTCTGGATCATCGAAGGCATCGCCTGCTACATGGAATCGCTGCGCGAGCGCGATGGGCGGTGGATCACCGGCGGGCTCGACACGGTCCGCTTGTTGGCCGCGCGACAACGCTACACCGACGACCAGTTCTACTTGCCGCTCGCCGACTTAACCGCTCTGGGCATGAGCGAATTGCAGCAGAACCCGAAAATTCGCAGCATCTACAGCCAGTCGACGGCGATGACGCACTTCCTGCTGCACGGCCTCGACGGCAAGTACCGCGAAGCGGCGATGCAATATATCCTCGCCGTCTACACCGGCCGCGACCGCGCCACCACGCTCAGCGAACTCACCGAAACCGAATACGCCGACCTCGACCGGCAATACGAGGCATTTATTCAGCAAGTGCCATTGCCTGGGGAATAGCCGTTGATTGCAAACAGGCGTAGCGCGGGCCGCGCGCGGGAGAAATGCCTCCAGCCGTTCCAGTCCCGCTGCAGCGAAAAACTTGTTCCCATCCAAAAAGTAAGGCCCGCCGTGTTGGACGGCGGGCCTCGTTGTTGACATCGCGAAGCGTACGGGCTTTCAACGACCGTTGGGCCAACCAAGCCGATCGATTTACGCCGGCCCGCCCTACGCATCTCTATTGGAATTCGCCGCGCTATTTCCCTTGAATCTCGTCCGCCAAGGCGCCAGCGTCGTAGAGCTTGCGCAGCGATTCGATAATCGACGCGCTGTGGACCGACACCGCTCGGGCTTGCACGTCGCTGTAAGCGTAATCGAGCACCAGCGACTGGATGTTGCCGTCGAAGATGATGCCGACGACTTCGCCGGCGCGATTCACGACCGGGCTGCCGGAGTTGCCGCCGATGATGTCGGCCGTGCTCACGAAGTTGAACGGCGTATCGGCCTTGATCTTCCCGCGCTGCGTGAGCCAGCTTTCGGGCAGCTTGAAGGGATCAATGTTGCCATGGGCCTCGGCATGCGCGAACGTGTCGCCCATCACGGTCCAGGGCGGGATCTGCTGGCCGTTCTCCTGAAAGCCCGTCACGATGCCGAACGCCAGCCGCAACGTGAACGTGGCGTCGGGATACGTGTCGGTGCCGAGCGTGGCGAAGCGGGCGTCGGCGATTTTCGCGTAGGCCTGACGCAGCGGCTCTTCGACCTGGTCTTCGTAGCTCTTGCGAACTTCACGGGCCGCGGCGTCGACTTGCTTAGCGAGCAGAATCATCGGGTCGGTTGATGCGGCGATCGCCGGCTGTCCCCCTTTGGACAATTGTTTTCGCACCGCCACGTCGCCCAGCTTCGAGTTGTTCACCAACTCAGCGGCGCGGTCGCGCGGGGACTTGCCATTCAACGTCGCGGTCACGACGGGATGATCTGCGCCGAGCATTTCCATCATCATGCCGAGCGAATCGGCCAGCTTCGCGGTTTCCAGAGCCGGATAGATCGGCGCTTCAGAGAACAGCTCCTGCTTAATCGAATCGAGGTTCGACTCGCGAAACTCGCGCAGCCGCTGATCGTTCGGCTTGGCGGATTCGTCGGCCATGCGCACCAAGGTGCGGGCCTTGTGGAACAAGTCGCTGTTGAAGGCCTGCCCGGTTTCGATCAGATAGTTTTCGTTGTACAGCCCGTCCCAGATCAGCAGCGTTTGCTCGATGTCGCTCCAGACGTTGGCAGACGCCTTGAGCTTCGGATCGGCCGCCACGGCGGCTTTCAATTCCGATTCCGCGGCGCGCTTGGCGTCCATCAGCGTCGGGTCCTGCAGTCCCGCCAAACCGCCGAGCCGCGCCTTGCGGCTGTTCTGATAGCCGAACAACTCGTCCTGAGCCTGCCGGGAATTCTCCAGCGACTTATCGGCATAGTTTTTCAATGACACCTCGCGGCGGCGAATCAAATTGAGCGACGTGGGGACGACGCGGTCGCGCATGAATTCCAAATGCTTCACGGTATTCAGTCGGCTCGTCCGTCCCGGATGCCCGGCGACGAAGACTAACTCCTGATCCGCCGCGCCTTTTTCGCTCCACTTGAGGTAGTGCTCGACCTTGGCTGGCTTGTTGTCTTCATAGACACGGAAGAAACAGACGTCCAAGTCGTAGCGCGGAAACTCGAAGTTATCCGGGTCGCCGCCAAAGAAGGCGATGTCCTTTTCCGGAGCGAAGACCAGCCGCACGTCGGTGTACTTCTTGAAGCGGTAGAGGTGATACTGCCCGCCCTGATAGAGCGTGATCACGTCGCTGCGAAAGCCGGTTTTCTCCGTCGACTCCTGCTCGATCGTGTTCATGATCGCCCGCCGCGCGAGCTGCGATTCCGCCGGAGGCAGGCCCGGCTTCACCGCGGCGTTCACCTTTTCGGTCACGTCCTCGATGCTCTGCAGGACGTTCAATTCCAGGTCGACGCACGGCACTTCGTCGGCCCCGTTGCGGGCATAGAAGCCGGTGGCGATGTAATCGTGATCGGCGTCCGACATTTTTTGCAGGGCATCGGCGCCGACGTGATGGTTCGTCATCACCAGACCGTCTGGCGAGACGAACGACCCTGAACCGCCGCTGTTGAACCGCACGGCCGAGCGCTGCAGATGCTCGAGCCAAGCTTGGCCCGGTTCAAACTGATACTTGGCCTTGAGCTGCTTGAGCGGCGGGTTGCTGAACAACCACATGCCTTCATCGGCCGGAAGCTTCGTATTCATGGCAATCACCGCCAACAGGATCGCCGCCAGGGCGGAAGAGAGAATGCTTCGCATACTGCGTCCTTTCCGTGGAAAGAGATATTTGATTCAGTGACCGCTGGGTCAGGCCGTGTCAAACTTTAGTTTTTGCATTGCGCTGCGACCAGAAAAAGCCTACGGCCACGAGCGTTCCCGCGAGTGCGCCGAATGCGATGATCGGCGGCCAGTTTCCATCAAATAGAACTGAGCCTGGCGCACTGGATACACTCATTCTGTCCGCCGCGTCGCTGATCCAGCGCATAGCAGTCGACGATTCCCTATTGCTCCGTGCAAATTCGATGAATGCCAGCAAGACGCCCGCCAAAGATCCGCCAGCGATGAAGCCGCTGGATAGCAGCACTGCAGGGCTCGATTCGGACTCCGCGGCGGCGGATTTCGTGAAACGGTCAACGATCCACCTCAACATGCCGCCCAGGAAAATCGGCAATGAAGTTTGAATCGGCAAATAGACGCCCACGGCGAATGGCAGCGATGGTACACCGGCCAATTCCAGCGTGACGGCGATCAAAGCGCCGATCAGCACCAACTCCCACGGCAGCTTCTGATTCAAGATCCCGTCAATGATGATCGCCATTAGTCGCGTCTTCGGCGCCTCGAACTTGGTGACTCGGCGGCCGTCGTCCGTCTCGGCCAGCCGTCCATTGATTGCCGGATCGACGAGATACTTGATATTGCCGTTGTCATCGAGCAAGTATTTTCCAGGCCGGACACCTTCGGCGTCGCCTTCGAGCGCATGCCAAACGTGATACGTCGCGGTATCGGATGAGTATTGTCCGCCAGATTTTTCCAAGTGCGTCAACGAACTGATTTCGGGATGCACATAGGCCGGCAAATCCTTCGTCGAATAAACGGTACCAGCGCTGTTCAAGAGCAAGAGCGTCACTCCCATGACGAGCGCGGACGTTAGTGCGCCAATCATGATCGCCCACTGCTGGTACTTAGGCGTGGCACCAACCAGAAAGCCGGTTTTTAAATCTTGGGCCGTCGTGCCGCCGTTGGAGGAGGCGATACAGACGATCGCCGCAACGGTGAGCGCGGTAATCGTCGCCATTTTGCCTGTTTCACCCATGAGCAAAAATACCAGGCAAGTGAGCAACAACGTCGCGACCGTCATTCCCGAAATCGGGTTCGACGACGAGCCGATTTCTCCGGTCAATCGCGACGAGACCGTGACAAAGAGGAAGCCGAACAAGACAATCATTCCCGCACCGACCAGGCCGCGCGGGTTAAAGCCTAATCCCATCTGGGGAACCGCAGCGATGAGTAGTACCAATACCAAACTGCCGATCAGAACTACTCCCATTGGCAGATCGCGTTCCGTGCGCGGCTTTTCCACCGGATTGTCACCGCCCTCCTTGGTGCGACGAAGATCGCGCAGACCGCTCGCGATACCGCCAAAGATCAGGGGCAACGCCTGCATCATGCTAATCAATCCGCCCGTCGCCACCGCGCCGGCGCCGATATATAGGATGTAGTCGTCCCTCAATTGTTTGACCATGCCGCCAATGCCTCGGGCGTCGAGCGGGAGCGGCTGGTCGACTGGGCCGGCGTAGACGAAGAAGATGGGCGCGAGCACCAGGTAAGCCAAGACGCCACCGGCAAGCATGATGGAAGCAATGCGAGGCCCAATAATGTAGCCAACGCCCAGCAACTCGGGACTTAATTCACCGCCAATGGCGCCGCCGCGCAATCCGCGTCCATCGGCGGTGTACAGCCGCGTGATCGGTCCTTCGCGCCAAAGATGCAGGATCTGCTCCATGCATTTGTGAACGAATGCGATACCAAACCCCGCGAACACCGTCGCCGCGGTCGCGCCGCCTTTTTCGCCGACGATCAACACATCTGCGCAGGCCGTGCCTTCCGGGTACGGCAACTTGCCATGCTGGCGCACGATGAACGCTCGGCGCAGCGGGATCATCATCAGGATGCCCAGCAATCCTCCGAGGACGCCGACCGTCATCACGCGGGTGACTTCCATGTCGAACCCGAGCAGCATCAGCGCCGGGATCGTCACGCCGACGCCGAACGCGATCGACTCGCCGGCTGACCCGGTCGTTTGGACGATATTGTTTTCCAGGATCGTTGCGCGACGCATGCCGGTCACGCGCGAGAACAGGCGGAACAGCGTGATGGCCAGTACGGCTACGGGAATCGACGCGGAGACCGTCATCCCCACCTTAAGAACCAGGTAGAGCGATGAGGCGCCGAAGATAATGCCCAGCACCGCGCCCAGGATCACCGCCGACCAGGTGAACTCCGGCATCTCGGCGGAGGCCGGCACGAACGGCTGGAATTCCGGCTCCGGCGCGCTCGGCGGCGCGGGCTTCTGTTTCGCCATGCTGCATCCTTCAGGCCAGCGAGCTAGTTGCGGGCGCGCCAACCCGCGCGCCTCGTGCATAGCTTGCCGGGTCAGCCCTCGGATTGCAAGGACCGGTGGGCCAGCCGGCTAAGAAATTGGCCAGGCGAGGCGGGGGAATGACGAAGGTCGAAATCCGAAATGTCGAATCAAGCTAGAATGACGAATGTCGAATGAACTAGACCTTGGTCCATGGCGTCTCCCGGCAAGGGAGACTTTTTCCCGCGGTTTCCTCCATTCGACATTCGGATTTGATTCGTCATTCGGATTTGGACCTTCGTCATTCCCATTCCGCCCCCTTCCCCTTGTTCGCGGGTCCGCCGCCAGTTAGCTTTGCGACATGAACGAGAAGGCGCTCAAAGACCGGTTGGAAGTCGCCGTCGCGGCCGCGCGCGAGGCGGGGGATATCACGCTCCGTTATTTTTGCACGGACGGATATCACATTGAACGTAAGCAAGACGCCACGCCGGTCACCGAAGCCGACCGCGGCTCGGAGTTGCACCTCCGCGAACGCATCAGCAAGGCCTTTCCGGACGACGCCATCCTGGGCGAGGAGTTTCCCGACACGCCGGGTACTTCCGGCTATCGCTGGATTCTCGATCCCATCGACGGTACCAAGTCGTTTATCTCCGGCGTACCGCTTTATGGCACCTTAGTCGGCGTCGAACATGAGCGAGCCAGCGTGATCGGCGTCATTCACATGCCGGGGCTCGACGAAATGGTTTACGCCGCTAAAGGACAGGGCGCCTGGCACGTCGTTCGAGGCGGTTCGCCGCAACCGGCGCGCGTCAGTGAGAAGGTCAAGCTATCCGACGGACTACTCACTTACTGCGAGCTGCGCACCTTCACGAATTGCGGGCGCGGCGAAGCGTTTCGCCAGTTGGAAGCCGCCTCCTGGCTGACGCGCACTTGGGGCGATTGCTACGGCTACCTGCTCGTGGCCACTGGGCGTGCCGAGGCGATGATCGATCCCGTGATGAACGTCTGGGACGCCGGCGCCATTCAGCCGATTCTCGAAGAAGCCGGCGGCACCTTCACGGACTGGTCCGGCCAGCCGACCATCCACAGCCAGGAAGGCATCGGCACTAACGGCAAGGTGCTCGAAGAGATTCTTTCGATCACGCGCAGTGCAACTCGCAAGCGCTAATCAGCTGCTAGCAAGTGATCGCTGGCAAGCTTGACGCTAGCTGGGCCCGATTGATACACTCGTCGCGCTTCGTGCGCCAGGGTTGGCGCACCATGACGAACCGCAGTCGCTAGGAGAAGGGATTCTCTCTGTGATCAATCCGCTCTGGAATTGGTTTCCCACGCCGTCAAATCGTCCACGCAACGGCGCGCTGGTAGTCGCGGAAATCGGCCAGAATCATAACGGCAGCCGCCGGTTGGCCGAACAGCTCGTCGACGCGGCCGTTTGGGCTGGCGCCGACGCTGTCAAACTGGTCAAGCGCGACCTGGATAGCGAGTTATCTCGCGACGCCCGCGAGCGCCCCTATCAATCGCGTCACGCCTACGGCCGCACCTATGGCGAACACCGCGCCGCGTTGGAGTTGACCATCGACGATCACGCGGCGCTGGCCGAACGCGCGCGTCGTCACGGACTGTTGTGCATCGGCACGGGCTGCGACCTGGCGAGCGTCGACGCTTATTGCCGCATCGGTGTCGATGGCTTGAAGATCGCCTCGCGGGACGTGGACAACTTGCCGCTCGTCGATCACATCGCCGCGCGCGGCCTGCCCGTCTTCATGTCGACGGGAATGTCGCCGCTGGAGGAAATCGACGCCGCGGCCGAAGTGCTGAATGCGCGTCGCGCCCGCTGGGCCGTGTTGCATTGCACGTCGCTCTACCCCACGCCGCTCGAAGACGTGCATCTCCGCAGCATTCAAACCTTGGCCGATCGTTACCAAGTCCCGGTCGGTTTTTCGGATCACTCGCCTGGGATTCTCATCGCGCCCTTGGCGGTTGCTTTCGGCGCCCTGGTCATCGAAAAACACCTCACGCTCGACCGCGCCGCGCAAGGTTCCGACCACGCCTGTTCGTTGGAACCCGATGAGTTGCGCGAACTGATTGGCAACCTTCGCGCCTCGGAAACGGCGCTCGGCGATGCTTCCAAGCCGGTGCCGCAGGCGGTGACTCCCATTCGGGCGCGGCTGGGGCGCAGCCTGGTCGCCCGTGTCGCGATTCCGGCCGGCACGCGCATCGAAGCAGAGATGCTGACGCTCAAATGCCCCGGCGACGGGATTCACTGGACCGAACGTCACGCGGTGGTTGGTCACCACGCCCGAGGCGACATTGCGGTCGACGACTTGCTCACTCTGGACGATGTCTCGACCGAGGCGCCGAAGACAAAGGTTCTCCCCAAAGCCCGCATGTAGCTGCCACGGGGTGGTCGGGACTGGACTTCTATCGCCCGGGCTGGTTTGCTACGATCCGCCCCCCTAGGTGGTAAGTCCGGCTGTGGATGCCCGCCCCGCAATGGAGTGTGGAATGAAGGTTCTGGCGCTGACCGAAGGAGCCGACCACGTCTGCTGCCGGTATCGCATTGAGGCCTTTGCCGGCGCCTTGGCTGAGCGTGGGGCGCTGCTAACCACGTTGCCGCTCGCCACCACGACCTGGGGACGCCTGCAACAATTCCGCCAGGCCGGCCGCGCCGATATGGTCATCCTGCAACGCAAGTTGTTGCCGATTTGGCAGTTGCAATTGCTGCGGCGCTGCGCTCAACGACTGATTTACGATTTCGACGACGCCTTGTTCCATCGCGATAGCTATAGCCGCAAACCGGCCGAAAGCTGGACCCGGCTGTCGCGCTTCTGGGCGACCGTCTATGCCGCCGACCTCGTCGTCGCTGGCAATGAATACCTCGCGAACCGCGCGCGAACCTACATCGAACCCTGCCGCGTCGCGGTCTTGCCGACCTGCGTGACGCCAAATCACTATCCAGTCGCCCGGCATGAACGCCAGGGCGAAGGAATCGAGCTGGTCTGGATCGGCCAGCACAGCACGCTGCCATCGCTGTCGCAAGCTGAGGCGTGCCTCGCGGCCGCGGCGGATGCGATCCCGGGATTAGGTTTGCGTGTGATCTGCGATCGCTTTCCCAAGTTGGCTGGCTTGCCAATTCGCGCGGTGCAGTGGTCGCGCGGTTCGGAAGCGACGAACATCGCCGCGGCCGATATCGGCATTAATTGGCTTCCGGACGATCCCTGGAGCCAAGGCAAATGCGGCCTGAAGGTGTTGCAGTATATGTCGGCCGGTTTGCCCGTCGTGGGAAACCCAGTCGGGATGAACCGGGAAATGATCGTGCCGGGCGAGACCGGCTTTCTGGCCAGCACGCCGGAAGAGTGGAGCGAAGCGGTGCGGCAGCTTGCCTATTGCGCGGCCTTGCGTCGCCGCATGGGGGCCGCGGCCCGAGCGCTGGTTAATGCGCGATACAGCGTAGCTCGTTGGTCCGAAGAGTTCGCCTCACTCATTCTGGGACACGGCTCAGAACGCCTTGAGGGAACGCATTTCACGTCCAGTCAGAACCGAACGCCAGTCAGCTATGTGGAGGCGGCGGCATGAAACGATGTGATGCAAACTTGCGCAAGACGTATCTTGCTGCTATGGCCATCTTGGTCGCGACGACGGCCGGCGGTTGCGCAAACTATCCGTGGATGTTTTCGCGCACGTTGACGATGGACAATGAAATATCGCGCGAACAACTCGTCGTGCACAGTGATTTCGATAACGCCGAACAACGGCGACTATTCGATCAACTGACGGGCATGCGGCCGGAAATCCTCGGTACGTTGGCGCTCCCGGCGTCGAGCGATCCGGTACACGTTTATCTCTTCGGCGATGAAGCCCGGTACAGCAAGTACACGACTGCCAAATATCCGGACATGCCGGAACGCCGGGCTTTTTTCGTGGCGGAAGAGGACGGGCTCAAGGTCTTCGCCTACTCAGGCGAATACGTGGTCGAAGATCTGCGCCACGAAGTCACGCACGGCTACCTGCATTCGATCGCGCCCAAGATTCCGCTCTGGCTCGATGAAGGACTGGCCGAATACTTCGAGACCGCCGATCACCGCAATGCGCCGCACATCGAGCAGCTCACCTCGCGGCTGATGCAAGGCGGTTGGCGTCCGAACTTGGCGCGGCTAGAGAGCCTCACCGCCGTCGGCGACATGGAGCAGATCGACTATGCCGAAAGCTGGGCCTGGGTCCATTTCTTGCTCAACACCAACGAAGCGCGCGTCAATCTCTTACAGGCGCACCTCCGCGCGATCCGCGCCGACGGCAGCGACCGTCCGTTAGCCGAGCAACTCAAGCAACTCGGCCCGCGCCCGGAGGAAGAGCTCATGGCTTACATGATGGCCATGGCGCCACGGCCGTAAGCGCTTCGCACGCTTTTCAACGCCTAAAGCAGCTTCAAATCCGCCAGATAGCCGCGGATCTTTTCGCGTTCTTCCTCGCCGAAACGGCGGAATGGCTCGGCTAGGAAATCGTCGCACAGGCCCAGGCAGGAGAGCGCGCATTTGAGGCCGCGCAGGTAGCTGGAGCTATCGCGCGTGACGCTGTAAATCGTCGTGCTGATGCGAATCACTTGGCGGTGAAGTACGCCGACGCGATCGAGATCTTTCGCCCGGGCGGCTTCGTAGAGGTCCACGTACAGGCGCGGAAAGAAGTTGGCGCCGCCGTTGATGCCGCCATGCCCGCCGAGCATCAGGGTCTCGGCCAGCAATTCTTCAGGACCGACGAGAAGCGAAAAGTCGCGTCGCCCCTCGAACAGGTGCAGCAATTCGTGGAAGTAGATCATGTTCGCCGAACTATCTTTCAGCCCTACGACGTTCGGTAAGTCGGCCGCTTGCCGCACCAGCGCCGGTTGAAACACCAGTTTCGTGTGGCTCGGCATGTTGTAGAGATACAACGGCAGCGGCATCTCCGGCGCGAGCGCCTCGAGATAGGCCAGCAGCTCGCTCTGCCCCGCGGTGAAGTAATACGGCGGCGCCAGCACGACGCCCTGCGCTCCGGCCGCGGCCGCCGCCTGCGCCAGATGAATCGTCTCGATGAATGACGTATCGGTGATGCCCACCAACACCGGCACGCGCCCGGCGACCTGTCGGCACGCGCGACGGATGACTTCATTGCGCAGGCGGTAGCTCAGGCTGGGCGCTTCGCCGGTCGTGCCGAGGATGAACAGTCCGTGCACGCCGCCGGCCAGGATGTGTTCAATCAAACGCTCCAGCCCGGCCACGTCGAGGGCGTCTCGGTCGACCAGCGGCGTAACAAGCGGCGGCACAATGCCGCGAAGGGGGCGCGGGAGTTCAGCGGTCATGGCGAAAAATCGGGGCGGCGCGGGGGTTTTCGGGGGCGAAAGCCTGTTATCATAGTCGCGACCTAGAAACCGCACCATGACGCGACGCGAGCAATGCCATCCGCGCCGCCAGCATCCGGAGCGAACGTATGTCGCGCTGCCTGACCCTGTTGATCGCCGCCATGGCCACGACGGCCCTCACGGCCGCCGAGCCCATCAAGCTGCATCCGGCGAACCCGCATTATTTCGAGTTTCGTGGTCGCCCGACGGTGCTGATCACCTCCGGCGAACATTACGGCGCGGTCCTTAACGGTAAGTTCGACTATTCGCGCTATCTGAACACGCTCCGCGAGCACGGCTTAAATTTGACACGCACGTTCTCCGGCACGTATCGCGAAATCCCCGGCTCGTTCAACATCGAAGAAAACACGCTCGGACCCGAGCCGGTCGATTTTGTTTGCCCTTGGGCCCGCTCCGATCAGCCGGGCTGCGCCGATGGCGGCAACAAGTTCGACCTGCACCGTTGGAACGACGCGTATTTCGCGCGCCTCAAAGACTTCGTCACCCAGGCGGGCGAACGCGGCATCGTCGTGGAGTACGTGCTGTTTTGCGTGCTGTACGACGACGGGCTGCACCAGCACAGCCCCATGAACGCGGCCAACAACATCCAGGGCATCGGCAAGATCAAGCGCGAGGAATTCCTCGCCATGCAGGAGCCGGCGCTGCACGACGTGCAGATGAAATTCGTGCAAAAGGTCGTCGGTGAATTGCGCGATTTCGAGAACGTCTATTTCGAGATCTGCAACGAGCCGTATTTCACAAACGTCACCAAGGAATGGAGCGAAGCCGTCTCAAAGAAGATCGCCGCGACCGAGGCGGACCTGTCGGCCAAGCACTTGATCGCGCAAAACATCGCCAATGGCACGCAAGAGGTGAAGGAACCGAATCCCCTCGTCTCGATCCTCAACTTCCACTACGCGCACCCGCCCGATGCCGTGGCGCAGAACTTCGGTTTGAATCGCGTGATCGGCGACGACGAGACCGGCTTTGACGGCACGGGCGACGATTTCTATCGTCGCGAAGCCTGGGACTTCATCCTGGCCGGCGGCGCGGTATTCAGCAATCTCGACTACTCCTTCAGCGTGACGCACCCGGACGGCACGAAGCAGTACACCAAGTCGCCCGGCGGCGGCAGCCCAACGTTGCGCAAGCAACTCAAGGTGCTCAGCGATTTCATCCACGGATGCGACTTCGTGCGGATGCGGCCGGAGAATGCGCTGATTCGCAGCGAACTGCCGGAAGGCGTCACGGTCCGCCTGCTTGCCAATGCTGGCAAGGAATACGCCGCCTACCTTCAAGGCGGCGATCAACTCACGCTCTCACTCGAACTCCCTGCTGGCCGCTACACGGCAACCTGGTTCGAAACACGCGACGGAAGTATGCTGGGCGAGCAATCGATTTCCCACAGCGGCGGCGAAGCGGAATTGAAATCGCCCGCCTACAAGGGCGAAGCGGCGTTGAAGCTCGTCGCTGAGTGAAATCCTGCTGGTCAGGCGCACAGATCGAAGCAGATAGGTATGCAATACGGCCAACCGTGGTAACATCCCACAAACGCACGCCAGGGGCGTGCGTGACGGATCGGCGTCTTCTCCTGTCAGGCACGTCCCTGGCATCGGCTCGGGTTGTGCGGTACTTGATCTTCGCGCAGGGATTTTCGTCTTCAACTGCGGCGCCTGACCTAAAGCTTTGCGACGTCATCGTGTGAATCACCACTCCGGCGGCTAGGTCGGCGCGTGGCGGCAGTTTACAATCGGCCTTGGCCGCCGCCGACTGGCTGTGAAGGTTGCGCGTTGACGGTCGCTTTCGATGGCCTCGGCGCAAATCAGACTATGGCCCAGCTTTCGCGGTGCATTGTCGTCCGGCAATGTTTGCTTGCCGTTTCAATTTGCCTGCTCTGCTCGGACACATCGTTCGCGGATCAGCCTTACGGCCTCGAGCAGCGCGTTCCTTGGACGCGATCCAAACTCGTCGGATCGCCGGAACCGCCGCTGCCATACACCGTGGCGAGGATGTTCGAGCAACTGGAATTGAAAAAGCCGATCTATCTGGCTGAGGAGCCGGCGACCGGCCATCTCTTGGCGATTCTGGAAGGGACCGACGCGGAGCACCCGTCGCGGATCGTGCGCTTCGATAACCGGCAGGACGCCACCGTCGCCGAGCCGTATTTCGAATTGCCGGGCAGGTTGATCTACTCAATCTGCTTTCATCCGGATTACGCTTCGAACGCTCAAGTGTTTGTGTTCACGAACGGCCCGACCGGCCAGCCGGAGCGGACGGATCGCATTACGCGTTACACGGTCACGCAAACCGATACGACGCGCATCGATCCCGCGTCGGAGCAAATTATCCTGGAATGGCGCTCCGCAGGACACGACGGCGGCGACATGGCCTTCGGCAACGACGGCCTGCTGTACATTTCCACCGGCGACGGCACCAGCGATTCCGACGGCTTGAATTCTGGGCAGACGGTGGACGACCTCCTGGGCGCCGTGCTACGGATCGACATCGACCGTCCTGCGGGCGATCGACGCTATTCGTCGCCCGCTGACAATCCGTTCGTCAACATGCCAGGCGCGCGGCCGGAGCTTTGGGCCTACGGACTGCGGAACCCCTGGCGAATGAGCTATGACCCGACGTCCGGCCAACTCTGGGCGGGCAACAATGGGCAAGACCTGTGGGAAACCGCGCATCTGGTGCGGCCGGGCGAGAACTATGGATGGAGCGTGTATGAAGGCAACCATCCGTTTTATTTGGGCCGCCAGCTTGGTCCCGCGCCGCTTACGCCGCCGACGATCGAGCACCACCACGCTGAGTTTCGCTCGCTCACCGGCGGAGCGGTCTACCGCGGGAAGCAACTCGCGGCGCTTGACGGCGCATACGTTTACGGCGACTACTCGACCGGCCGCATCTGGGGCATGAAGCACGATGGTCAGCGCGCGGAATGGCACCGAGAGCTGGCCGATTCATCGCTGCAAATTGCGGCCTTCTGCCTGACCCGCGCCGGCGAGCTACTGATCGTCGACCACGCCGGCGGGATTTTTCGTTTGGAAGTCTCGCCGCCGGTCGTGCAACCGAACGCTTTCCCGCAACTGCTCAGCGAAACGGGGCTATTCATCAATACGGCCAAGCACGAGGCCGACCCGGCGCTCGTGCCGTACTCGGTGAACGCGCCGGCCTGGAACGACGGCGCGACGGTAGAACGCTTCGCGGCCTTACCGGATGAAACGCAGGTGACATACGACGCGGGACGAAGCTGGACTTTCCCCGATGGCGCCGTTTTGGTGCAGACCTTGTCGCTGGAGCAGCCTTCCGACGCGGTATTCTTGCAGCGTCGCGTCGAAACGCGCGTCATGCTTAAACAGCAAGGTGAATGGAACGCATACAGCTACGTCTGGAACGACCGGCAAACGGATGCGCAACTTGCGCCGAAGGAGGGGATCGACCAAGTGCTCGCCGTAAGCGGCGAGAACGGCAGCGACGTCCAACAACCCTGGCGCGTGCCGAGCCGCGCGGAATGCCTGGCGTGTCATAGTCGCGCCGCCAACTTCGTGCTCGGCCTGGCGTCGATGCAACTGGATCGTGAACATTCCTACGGCGCTGTCCGTGACAACCAGTTGCGCGCCTGGGAACATGCCGGACTGTTCACAGCGCCGCTGCCGAAAGACGACGACGCCCCGGCGCGACTCGTCGATCCCTACGACGATCAACAGCCGCTGGAAGCGCGGGCGCGATCATATCTGCACGTGAATTGCTCCGCTTGTCACATGGAGGCCGGCGGCGGCAATGCCAAAATGGAGTTGGGCTGGAGCACGGCGAAAGAGCGGATGAACCTCGTCGCGGCGCGTCCGCAACATGATACGTTTGGCGTCGATAACGCCATGCTCGTTCACCCCGGAGATCCCGAACGCTCGGTGCTTTGGCAGCGGCTTCGTCGTCGCGGGCCAGGACAAATGCCGCCAGTAGCCTCCCGCGTTAATGACGAGAACGCCGTGCGGTTATTTCAAAACTGGATCGCGCAGTTACCACCGGATCGGCCATTGGTGAAGCAGTGGGCGCTCGATGATTTCCCCCCAAGTTGGGAGCAAGAACTCGCGGACCATTCCACGGAAGCCGGCGAGCGTCATTTTCGCGGGACGGGCTGCATTCAATGTCATCGACTGGAAAAGGAAGGTGGCGTGGTCGGCCCGGATCTGGCAGCGATCGGCCAGCGGCTCAAACCGACGGAGATGCTTGAGGCCATTCTGCTGCCATCGAAAGTGATTTCCCCGGGCTACGCGGGCGTGACCATCGAAACCGTCGACGGTCGCCTGATCACGGGCCGAATTGAGCAGGAAGACGCCGATCAACTGATTGTGCGACCGGCGTCGTCGACGGAGCCGAGCGTGGTGATTCAGATTGCCGACATCGAAGCGCGGCATCCTTTGGAGACTTCGAATATGCCCAGCGGCACCGTCGATGTCCTGCAGAAGGACGAGATCGTGGATCTCGTGGCCTTCCTCATGTCGCTGCGCGGCACGCCCGCGAGTGGCCGCTAAGTACACCCGCATGAAGTTGGATGCGGGGTGCCACTGGCGGCTTGTCCGCCAGTGCTGGAGTTGGGCTTGCTAACGAGATCAAAACTGCACTGGCGGACAAGCCGCCAGTGGCGCCCATCGCATTTTTACTTCTGCGTGTGCACTTAGCCGCGCCCCACAGTCGCGTCATCGCAATCGTCAATCGTAGTTTCGAGGTGAGCGAAGTGTCCAAGAAATACCGTTTGGTGCGCCGGCAATTCATTCCGCGGAGCGTCGAGGAGACGTTTGCGTTCTTCTCCGACGCCATGAACCTGGAGGCGATCACGCCGGCGTTTCTGAAATTCAAGATCCTCACGCCCGCGCCGATCCTCCTGCAGCGCGGCACGGTGATCGACTACCGCCTGAAGATCATGCACGTGCCGGTGCGTTGGCAGTCAATTATTGAAACTTTCGAGCCGAACCGCCGCTTCACGGACACGCAGTTGCGCGGCCCCTACCGGCGCTGGCATCACCTGCACGAATTCACGCCGGTCGAAGGGGGCACGCTGATGACGGACTGTGTGGACTACGAAGTTCCATTAGGCCCGCTGGGTTCATTGGCGCACGTGCTGTTCGTCAATCGCTCACTTCAACAGATTTTCGACTACCGGCAAACCAAGGTAATTGAACTGCTCGGCGAACCCTCGCTGGAGCAAACTCAAGCTTATGCAAACGCGTAGCAGAATCCCGTACTGATGCAGAGGATTCACCACGGAGTCACGGAGACACCGTGTGGAATGACGAAATGCGACATCGCCGATCGCTTCCCCTTGCGCCTCCTCGCGTCCCCGCAAGCTTCTCTGCGTCTCAGCGCCTCCGCGTTTCAAAATGGAATCCTCTCCGTGCCTCCGTGACTCCGTGGTGAATCCGAATTAAAGCAGCGGGGCCAGCAGACGGACTGCATTACGCACGGCGCGTCGCGTCAGCGAGCAGGCGAGCCAGTCGTCCAAGCGCAATGCAGTTGATTGTTGAATGTACCGCTCCTGCAAGTTGCGCAGCGACTTGGTAAACCCTTCGTCGTAGATCAGCAGCGAGATCTCGAAATTCAGCCACAGCGAGCGCGGGTCGAGATTTAGCGAACCGAACAGCGACATCCGTCCGTCCACGGTGATGCTCTTGGTGTGCAGCAGACCGCCGTTGAAGCCCATGATCCGCACGCCGTGCGCGAGGAGATCGCCCGACATGGATTCGCTGGCCAGCCGCACCAGGCGTGAATCGTTCTTCGCCGGCACGACGACGGTCACCGCCACGCCGCGGAGCGAGGCGCTCGTGAGCGCGGTCATGAGGTTTTCGTCCGGCACGAAATACGGCGACGTAATGACCAACTCCGTTTGCGCCGAATAGACCGCGGTCAACAGGATCTGGTTGATCACTTCCGGCTTGAATTGAGGTCCGCTCGGAATCGCCTGCATAATGGCGTCCGATTGACTGGGAACCGCGAGGCTATGTTGCTTCTTCAGCGCTTCGCCGGTATCCAGTTCCCAGTCCGACGCGAACGTCAGCCAGAGCGCATCGACAACCGGGCCTTCGATCCGCGTCATCGCGTCGACCCACTCGCCGACATGCGCGTCTTGTTTGAAGTATCGAGGATCAACCAGGTTCTGGCTGCCGGTATAGCCCAGGCGCTCGTCAATCACGACGATCTTGCGATGATTCCGTAGATCGAGCCGCCGAAACCAGAGCCGTATCAAGCCCACGGGTAAGGCGGCATGAACTTCCGCCCCGGCCTCTTTCAATTGGCGAAACGCCGGACTGCGCACGAACGCAGAGCTGCCGAGTGCGTCGACCTGGATCCAGCATCGCACGCCCCGCTTGGCGGCGCGCTCGACGGCCGCCAGCACATCGTTCGCCAGGCCGCCGTTATGCCAAATATAGAACTGCAGGTAGATCGATTCGCGCGCGGCATCGACGTCGGCGATCAGCCTTGCAAAGAACTCCGGCGCCGAGGTCAGCAACTCCCAGCGATTGCCCGACTGGGCATCAAGTCCCACGAGCCGCTTCGACAATCTCGCTAGCGCTCGCCCGCCCGGGCCGTAACGACTTACGTCGAGCTGCTCGGCCGCGGCGAGTTGCTTGCCGCGAAAGCGTTCCGTGAGGCGCTCGGCTCGCCCGGCGCGCGTGCGGCCCAAGTAAGTCTCGCCCACGAGCACATACAGAAAGCCGCCGAGAAACGGCAACAGCAGAATGATCGAAAGCCAGGCCAGCGAAGTGCCGACCGGGCGGCGGCGCATGATCACGCGAAACGACAGCCCAAGCCGAATCAGCCAGTCGCCCACCAGCAACAGCACGGCCAACCAAGAAAAGTAGTCCATGCCGGCCAGTCTAAACGATCAGAGAACCGACTGACATGAAGCGCAGTGCGACAACCGAGGAGTGTTGTGCAAGTCACGAAGCGCGAAATGACGAAGGTCGAAGCCCGAATGACAAATCAAATCCGAATGTCGAAAGTTCTCAAAGTGAGACAACCGCAATCGCAACTTGCCTCGTCACTCTACTGTCCGCTCGAATTCCTCCGCGTCTCGGAACTTGCGCGTCTCAAAGCAAAAACCTACCGTGTCCTCGATGGTTAAGCCTCAAAAATGCCCAAAAAAAGTCCAAAAAAAATCCCGGCCGATGCTACTGGGGTCGCATGGCCAGGACGGTGGACTGTATTTTTTTGCTACAGGTGTTCGATTCTGCGTGTCTCGTTTTGCAACACGTGAGTCGGGAACCGGTGTTGCCATCCAGTTCCCGACTCGACGAGTTTGCGTGATGACCTCTCTCCGTTCCTCAGGAAAGCTGCCTCTCCCGTTCCAAAACGTGCCTCTTCCGTTCCGGAACAGTCTCTGTTCGGCTACTTTCCCTGCGAGATCCACGCAAGGTTGCACTTGCCTCTTCTTCTCCACCGGCCCCGACAGCTAAGCGAGTCTTGTTGCAGGCCTCTCCTCCGCACCAGGCCCCGCCACACTGTTTTGCCGACGGACGCTCTATTAGCAAGTGCCGTGCCAATTGTCGCTGCGCGCAGGTCTAAACGAGATTGACGGTGACTCCCGGCAGCTGCTATTCACCGCCTGCAACCCAGCCTCGCCCTAATCTCGATTCCGTGGAGCTCGTCAATCATGCGCCGAGAACCCTTACTTCCGTTGACCCTGCTCCTCGCACTTTGGCTCGCCACGGGCTGTGCGAAAAATCGCCAGGCGACCGTGGCCACGCACGGTTCGGACCAGGCGGCCGTCTGCACCTCCGGCTGACGGTAGCGAACTAAACGTGCATGGTTCATGCACGCGGAAGACTCGCGGAGCGGCGATAAATCAACTTGCTATCGGCCCGTGCTACGGACCGGCGCCTGAGGAAACGGCGAACCGGTGGGGCGCTGAGGGCCCGGAGAGGCCGGCTTGTTTTGTGCGCTTGCGCTACCGGCCGGCGCAGGAATCGGCACTCGCACATAGGGATTGGGGACCGGCGCAGGCGGCGTCACGACCACTGGCTTCGCGGCCTTCGTTGTCGTCGGGGCCAGGGTCGTGGCAGACGACTCCATGCGGCGACGCAACCAAAACGGCGTGCGCGGGTCGGTCGCAGCGTCTCCCGCAGTCTTCCATTTCATGAGCGGATCGCTGGCAGCCTGCGAACGCACGGCCGACTCCCCGATCTGCATGCCGGGCTGATATTTGCTGACGTAGGCCTCCCGGTCCAGTTTGCTATCGCGCGACTGACGCTCGGACAGATCGAACCAGCCGCCGCTGAACGCGTCGAAGTCGTTCTCGGCAACCTCCGCCGCCGCGACGTGCGCCACGTGCTCGGCCTCTGGCTGCCTGGCCTGCCAGTCCTCGAACTCCTCATCCACTTCAAAGTCCACACGGGGTGCGGAAGGTCCTTCAACGTTGGCAAACGCCCAGCGGTAGTCCGGATCGACCTCGTGAGCGCTCGCCACGTCGGCGTTGGCGGCGGCCATGTCACCCAGCTTTTCGTAGACGTCGGCCCGGCGGTAGAAGGCTTCAGAGCGGCGCGGATCAACCAAGATTGCCTGGGAGAAATCGGCCAACGCCGCCTCTGTTTTGCCCGCCGAGGCATGAGCGCGGCCACGCCCGATGAGTGCGGCCGCTGACTTAGGATTCTCCGCCAAGATACGGTCGTAGACGACGATGGCGTGGCTGTATCGCTTGCGTCCCATCAGCTCGTCGGCCTGATCCAGTGGATCTTGCTCGGCGCAACCGGCAAACGCCAGCAGCGGAAGGAGTAGTGCTAGCGGATATGGGAATGAACGCATGATGCATCGCGCCGGGACGAATGCACCGGCCGGCGGCCGCGGGCCAGGTGCAGTTTCAATCTACCCGTCTACTACGAAAAGCATACGACTTCGGTTGTTGGAAACAATATCCGGGGAAAAATCCCTGTTCGCCCAACCGGGCGGCTGCGTCGGCGCCGGCTTGCTTGCTTCCTCAGTTGGAGCCGGTGCGCCCGCAAAGTTTTCCCAGATTGGCCAAAGTCGGGTGTGCGACTTTGACGATAGTTCGGACCGTATGAAATAGGCTGACTTTGCGGGCAGTCTTATGGTAGTTCAGGAGGTTTGCGGTTGTTGAGTAGACCGTGACTCGCTG
>JAWXBP010000134.1 GCA_034440135.1 Planctomycetia bacterium | reverse complement strand
TCGCGCCGATCGGCGCGACCTGTCCGGGATTCGTACCCCAGGTGATCTGCGGTTCGATATCGCGCGTATGAAAGATCTCGACGCGGTCGTAGGTGGCGCCGGGATCGCTGGGCAATTGCTTCCAGCGCTCCACCGCGGCGTCGAAATCGCGCGGGGCGAATTCTCGACCTTGGACGTAGGCGAAGGTTTTCTCGTCCGGCGCAATCATGCCGGCCCGCGCGCCGGCTTCGATCGTCATGTTGCAGACGGTCATCCGCTCTTCCATGCCGAGCGAACGAATGGCCTCGCCGGTGTACTCGATGACGAAGCCGGTGCCGCCGTCGGTGGTGATGCGGCCGATGACGTACAGGATGATGTCTTTGGCCGTCACGCCCGGAGCGAGCGTGCCGTCGACGCGGATCTCCATCGTTTTCGGCAAAGATTGCAACAGCGTTTGCGTGGCCAGCACATGCTCGACTTCGCTCGTGCCGATGCCGAACGCCAAGGAACCGAAGGCCCCGTGCGTGGCGGTGTGGCTGTCGCCGCAGACGATGGTCATGCCCGGCTGCGTGAGGCCGAGTTCCGGGCCGATGATATGGACGATGCCTTGTTTGCGATCGCCGAGATCGTAAATGTGAACGCCGAACTCGTGGCAGTTGTTGCGCAGCGTGTCGATCTGTTGCTTGGAGATCGCGTCGGCGATTGGCAGCCGACGGTCGGTTGTCGGGACGTTGTGGTCGGGCGTGGCGGTGGTGAGTTCCGGACGCCGTACCTTGCGGCCAGCCAAGCGGAGGCCTTCGAAGGCCTGGGCGCTGGTGACTTCATGGACCAGGTGCCGGTCAATGTAGAGCAGCGTCTGCTGACCGGGTTCGGATCGGACAACGTGGGCGTCCCAGATTTTCTGGAACATCGTGCGCGGCGTAGTTTTCGTGCTCATGTCTGGCAAGAGGGGCTAGACGGATCGAAGGTTCGGGGGCCAATCGGCGGATGTCGTAGTATACGCTTTTCGGGATGGTTTGAAGTTTTCAGTGTTCAGTTTTCAGTGGGGACGCCTAGTTCGCGGAGGTTTTGGGCCGGACCCAGGTTTGGTTGTTTTTGTAGCGGTTGGCGCGTTCCACACTGGTGGCGTCCTTGCTAGTGGCGATCACGCGATCAAGGGCGGTGTGGAACTCCTCTTTGTGGGCGTCGCGCAATGCCCGGTGGTGGGCGAGCTCGACGATGGTTTCGCAGGCCGTTTCGGTGAAGGCCGGTTCGTCGACGTGCTCCAGGACGAAGCGTAACGTGCCGACCGTGCGGATTGATCGTGCGCGTTGCAGAACGAGCAAGCGATCTTCGTCGCGCGTGCAGATGGTCAGGCATTGCTTCAGGAGTTCGAGGCGCTCCGCATCGCTGCGGCTGTCCGCGAGCGGCGCGACGCGAATCAATGCGCGTAAGGTTGCGATACGATGCTCTGGATGCGCGTCGGACTTCGATAATTCCATCAAGCGATTGGCAATCGTCGCGTCGGGCCAGTTACAGAGCGCCCGGATGCCGGCCGTGTGCGTGGCGGATTCCCCGATCGCGGCTTCGATGGCCTTCCTCGCTCCGTCGCCGCCGACGCGGCCCAACGTGGAGAGCATTGCCAGTTGATCCGCAGCGCTTAAGCCGTGAATCGCCTCCAGCAACGGTGCGGCGCGTTCTTCTGGATTCTGGGCGCGCTGGCAGACGAACATCACCGCTTTTTCGGCCGCGTCGCGCTCGGGGCCTGGTTCCGCTTTAAGTACGCCTTGGACCATGCCGGCGACGTGTTCCGCGGCGGCGATTTGCCCGAGGGCTTTGATGACCGCCGTGCGGACTTGTTTGTCGTCGCCATCCGCCGCTGTGAGTAACTCTGGGATCGCGCCCAGGGCGCGACGCTCGGTGAGGATTTCGATAAGCGCGACTTGCACTTCCGGTGCGGCGCCGTCCATTGCCGTGAGGATCATCGGCGCCGTCTGATCGCCGGGAAGTCGCACGAGGCTGGCCCGCGCGGCGGCGGCGAGTGGCTTCGCTTCCGCTTTGAGCTTTTCGACGAGGACTGGCACATTCGACGCTTCGCCGAGTACGCCTAACGCGGTTACGGAAGCCACGCTGACGGCTTCGTCTTTCGTGGCGTTCAATGTTTCCAACACGAGCGGTCGCGCCGCGGGGTCGCCGCGCGATGCGAGCGCGGCGAGCAATCCTACCTGTGCATCTGGCTTCAATTTGGGAAGTTCGGCGGCGAATTTTTCCGTGGCGGCCGCGCCGGGGGCTTCGCTACGCACTTGCTCGAACGCCACCGACCGCAGGTCTTTATCCGATTCGTGCAGCAAGCTGACGATCAACGAGACCAATTCGTCATTGGACGTATCCTGCGCCGGCGCCAAACGAATCGCGATCGCAAAAATGACGGCGAACACGAACCAATGGGACAAGCGATTGCGCACAGTGGGCCTCGACAGCGTTGCCAACGAAAATAGCCACGCCGCTCGCACCTTACGACTTGGTAAGGAAGGAGCGGCGCAGCGGCGTTGAAGTTGATTAATTGGCCATGCTAGCGGCCCTGCAACTCAGGTTACTCGCTGGCCTTGCCGGCGCAGGCCAACATGCCGCGCGTTGCGGCCAGCCGGACGTGCTTCGGTTGACTCTCGCCAGCGAAGCTCTTGTAGAGCTTCAGAGCGTCGGTCTTGCTGCCGGCGGCGAGCAGTTTTTCAGCGCACTGAAGCGAAGCGTTCGTGGCGTCGCGACGGGCGGCCTCGGACGACGAGGACGACAATGCCTGGGCAGCTTTCGCGGTGCCGATTGCGCCAAGCGCCTTGGCCGCCGCACAGGAGACCTGGTGATCCGAATCGTTCAGCAGCTTCGCCAACTGCGGTACGCTGTCTTCATCGCCGCGGGAGCCGAGCGAGGCAATCATGCCCACTTTCAATGCGCCAGCGACACTTTCCAGCGCACTGCGCAGGGCTTCGTTAACTTCCTTGCCGGGGATGCGCTCCAAAGCGAAGCGGGCCACGTGCGAGTTTTCGGGCTTCGCCAACAATGCGGCGAGAGCCGGCACCGAGGCCGCGGTGCCGATCAGCATGAGCTTGCGGCACACGTAGTCCTTGGCATCACGCGAATCAGTCATCGACAGCGTCGCCGCGAGACGTGATTCCAATTCGCGCCGCGCGGAATCGTCGCTATGCGACGAGATCACGGCTTCGTCGATCGGGGCCAGCGGGGCGAGGTCTTGCCCCCAGTCCAGTGTCTTCAAGGCTTCGAAGGCTTGGTCCAACATGTATGTATCCCTTGGTGGGAGTGAGTTCGATGGAAATGGTTGCGAAGGTCCGTAACGCCTACAGTTGCCACGGCTCGCGACGGGCGCGGTCCAGCAGGCGATTGGCTTCGGCGTCGCCGGGGAATTCCTGCTTCGCGGAATCCCATTTCAACGATCGCTGCAAGCGGTAGGCCGCGCTGGCCAGGTGGCTCACCGCGGTGCTGTTCACGGCCAGTTCGATATCACGGAATGGCTTCTGCCGGGTCTTCACGCATTCGATGAAGTCGCCGTAAATGCCCCCTTCGCCGCTGTAGCTCGGCACCGGCTTGGCTTCACGCTTTTCGCCCGGCGTGCCTTCGACTTCCAGGTTCTCTTTGCCCGGCTTATTGTGCGTGAGCGTGATCCCGTTGGGGTAAACGAGTTCAACGTACTGCGTGCCGTTGTCATTGTGGAAGACGATATCGTGCGGCTGCAACTCGCGGACGTCGATGGCGAACGTGGCGCCGCCGAAGTGGTGCGCGCCCCAGTCGGTCATGCCGCCGCCGGAGTAGTCCAGGTAGGAGCGCCAGCTATTGCCGCCGGTGCCGAAGTTGCCGTCGCAGCGCTTGCTGTTGTACGGCGCCCAGGCCGCGGGGCCGAGCCACATTTCCCAATCCATGCCGGCCGGAACGTCTTCGGCGACCAGATTGCACATCTGTGAGAGCGGGCCAACATTCACGTTGATCGACTTGACCGGGCCGAGTTCGCCGCCCCAGCACTTGTCGACGATTTCGCGGTAATCTTCCAGTACGCGTTGGCTGCCGCCGGAGACCACGCGGCCGTAGCGACGCGCCGCAGCGATCATCAACGGGCCTTCGCGGAGCGTGAGCGTTTCGGGCTTCTGGCAATACACGTCCTTGCCGGACTTGCAGGCCTCGATGACCATGATCGCGTGCCAATGGTCAGGCGTGGCGATATGCACGGCGTCGATATCGTCGCGGGCGAGCAATTCGCGGAAATCGCTGTAGGCCTGGCAATCCGAGTTGCCGTACTTTTTGTCGGCCTTGTCTTTGCCGGCGTCGAGCTGGCCTTTTCGAACATCGGAAACCGCGACGTATTGCACGTCTTTGCGGCCGAGGTAGGCGTCTTGGTCGCCGGAGCCCATGTTGCCCAGGCCGATGCCGCCCATCACGATGCGATCGCTGGCAGGCGGCGTATCACCCTGGCCCAGGGCTGTCGAGGTGATGATGTAAGGAATGGCGACCGCGGCGCTGGCGGTCTTGATGAACTCGCGGCGCGTGGGGTGGGGATGGCGACCCATCGTGAAAGTTCCTCGGCGGAGACGGGAGTGGGTTGGCACGAGTAACGAGGCGGGAAACAGCGTGCCCGGCCAGCAAGAAAAGCTCCCAATTGGGGCGGGTCGCCAGCCAGGTCCGTGAGAGTCTTATTTAACCCCCGCGACGGGCGGTTGTCCAGCTAGTCCGGCGGTGTTCGCCGGAGATGGAGATTCTCACCTCGCGGCGCGCAAACAAGCCCAGGGAAGCCCCTCGGAATCGTTGGCGTGTGGATGACTTCGAGGGGCTTCCCTGGGCTTAGACGTGCGTGGCGACGACATCTCGCTGCCTGCCGACTTCGAGCCGATCCCCGCTGGAAATGACCGTACGGAAGGCCACTTCTTAAAGCGGCCGAATTTTATCTCGGAATTCTTGTCACAAGTCTCGGACCCAAGCGATTTAGAAATGTCGCCTTCCAGTGGCGAATCTTACTGGATCACAGAACCTCGCAAGGTTTGACAACTAAGGAGTCTATTCCATGTCCATCGACTACGGCGACCGCCTCGCCAACTACGCGTACAAGCTCATCAAGGACGATGTGGGCGTCGAATTCGAAGCGCACCTGAACGAATGGAAGATTCATACGAACAATCTCATTCAGTACTCACGGATAGCGCTCAACAGTTTTCAAACGCGGCTCGAAGACGCCCGGAAGGCCCTGGAGGCGGATCGGCAGCGGAATTCGCAGATGACGATGTTTGTCTTGTCGCTGCTCGCCGGTCCCGCGTTGTCGTTCGTGGGCGGCGCCTTGGAGAACCGCTTGGCGCCGAAGCTGTTTGGTCACCAGCATTCTGCATTGCGAACGCGGGCAAACCCCAAATACCAGCCGCCCGCGCCCCCGACGCCTGCTGCCCCATCCGGTCCCGCGCCCGTCACGCTTCCCCGGGTGGCCACGACAATCAGTCCTTCCACTCCGATCTCGACACCCGCCCAGACGACCAAACTTCCGCTGGCCGCTCGCACCATCAATCCCGCGAGTACAAAAGCGCCTCACGAGCCGAAACTGCCGTTGGCCGCGCGCACGATCAACCCCACGGTCACGAAAAAAGTCGAACCGCCAACCTTCGAAGTGACGGTCTTCGATCCCACTTGGGCGCACACAAAAGGCAAAATCCTGGGGGACTTTGGCGGTGCGGCGGCCGGCGCACTGATCACCAAGTTGTTAATCGAACCCGCCGGCCGGCCGGCCGAACCCGATCAATCCAGGCTGCAGAACGCGATCAATCGCGTGCCGGACTCGGTCGATCTGGAGTCGCTCAAGACAAATCTGGAAAACGCGTGGCTCGAAGCGCAATCTCTCGGCAAGCAAGCCATGCAGTTCTATGCGAATATCGTGCGGAGCGATCTCTCTTGGGGCGACCGACTGTGGGCCAAATTGAAAGCCGGTAAGCTCCCGGGCGTGCGCGCGGGCAGGGACGACATGGATTTACTCCGGCTGGGCGTCGAGTGGATTCACGATATGGTCGACCAGCAACGGCGTAGTTGGGCCGAGCAAGGTCAGTGGTTCTACTACGGCAACAAGCCCACGCCGATCCTGGAGAAACATGCAATCAATTCCATCGAGGCGGAACTGTGGGCGCTCTGGATCACGCAAGAGAATTTTCAGCCGGAGCACGAGGAGATCACCGGCGGATCGGATCGTGAAGGCGGCGAAGCGGTAGTGGGCCATCGCATCAAGTACGACAACCCGGAAGGAAGAAGCCGTATCAAGATCAACAAGATCCTGCCTCACTTGTACAATTTGGGGGTCGTGCAGGGAGACCTGATGATGGAGCAAGGGCGGCCCTACCGCGCCAAGCATGAGGGATTTCTGGCTTACGAAACTACCTCCATCTCAGGGGAAGTGGACACCGAATATGAATTGCGAGCGCTCGAGAAATGGGCGGAAAATCGCAAGCCGGGCTTTTTTGGAGGCAACGTCGGCTCCCTGCGACGTGACATTAGGCCGCTAGTCGTGAATGGTTCGTACTGACGCGGAGGTCAATGGAGAGCTCCGACGTCTGCGACATACGAAATCGGTTTCACTTCACCTGCAGCATCCGCTCCAGCGCCACGAGCGACCAGCGGGCTACGTCCGGGTCGACGGCGATCACGTTGACCGGCGTGCCGGCTTCGAGGTTTTCCAGGGACCAGGCCAGGTGCGCCAGGTCGATGCGGTACATCGTTGCGCACATGCAGACGACTGGGGAGAGGAAGTGAATTTCCTGTTCCGGGTGTTCTTGTTTGAGCCGGTTCACGAGGTGCAGTTCGGTGCCGATCGCCCATTTGGTCCCGGCGGGGGCCGATTCGACTTCGCGGATGATCTTGCCGGTGGAACCGCTGATGTCCGAGGCGTCGACGACCTCCATCGTGCATTCGGGATGGACGAGCACTTTGATGCCCGGATACTTGTCGCGGAACTGCTGGACGTGCTCGGTGCGGAACATCTGGTGGACGGAACAATGCCCGCGCCAGAGAATGACTTTGCTGCGCTCGACCTGCTCCGCGGTGTTGCCGCCCAGTTCCTCGGCGGCCTGGTCCCAGACGCACATTTCGTCGAGCGGGATGCCCATCGCCTTGGCGGTGTTGCGACCCAGGTGCTGGTCCGGGAAGAACAGCACGCGGCGTTTTCGCGCGAAGGCCCATTTCAATACTGCGGCGGCGTTGCTCGAGGTGCAGACGATGCCGCCATGCCGGCCGCAGAAGCCCTTCAGGCTGGCGGCGGAGTTGATGTAGGTGACCGGGGTGATGTCTTCGTTGTCGATGACTTCGCCCAATTCCTGCCAGGCGGATTCGACTTGCTCGATGGCGGCCATATCGGCCATCGAACAGCCGGCGGCCATATCCGGCAGGATGACCGTGACGCGCTCGCCATTGCGCTCGGTTAGTTTGTCCGGGCGGTTGGCCAGGATGTCGGCCGTTTCCGCCATGAAATGGACGCCGCAAAAGGCGATCGCCCGGCATTCGCTGCTGGCGGCCGCCATCTGGCTGAGTTGGTAGCTATCGCCGCGCAGGTCCGAAAGCGCGATCACCTCGTCCTGCTGGTAGTGATGCCCCAGGATCATCAGCCGCGACCCCAGCCGGTCGCGTACCCCCTGAATCCGTGCGGCCAACTCTTCGTTGGGCAGCGCGCGATACGGCGGAAATGCGAAGCGGGAAATGGAAGTCACTTCGGCCACGGCGGACATGAAACACTCCCAACGGGGCAGGCGGTCAAACTCTGCATAAGTATACGGCTTTGAGGTCCTCGAAACAGGATCGGCGCGGCTCAACTGACATTGCCCGAAATCCGGATCCCGGGCATGATGCCGCCCGACGGGACTGACCCTGGGTGGATGGCGCCCGAATTCGCCGCCACATTGCGACTGGTCCCGTCGATGTGTTCGATTCGCCGGCCGCTTCAAAAGTTTGGCAGGATGCCGAACTGCGGCCGTTGCCCATCAATTCCATGGAGGGATATGGATGGTCACACTTTCCGCTGCGCTGATGGCGTGCGCGCTGGTCTCGTCCGGCGAAACCGCTCTGTACGAATTCAAGGCCGACTGGTGCGGACCGTGCCAGCAGATGGCGCCGACTGTAAACCAACTGACGGATTCCGGCTTTCCTGTGCGGTCGATTGACGTCGATCAAGACCGTGCGACGACGGAACGATTTGGCGTTGGCCCGTTGCCGTGTTATGTGTTGGTCGTCGATGGCCAGGAAGTCGACCGCGTCGTCGGCCTGGTGAGCCAAAGCGAATTGGAAGGCATGTTCAAGCGGGCCAACGTGGCCGTGCGTCCCACGGGGCTGACGGCCGTCTCTGCGCGGTCGCCCAGAAACGACAGGACGTTGGGCGCGGTCGAGGACCCATTCGCCGCCGTCCAAGCCAGCCGACCGGCGCCGTCGGGGAACTCGCCAATTGCCGCGTCCGCAAGGCTAAGGATCGCCGATCCGACTGGCCAATCCTTCGGCAGCGGGACGGTGATTGATTCCCGGAACGGCGAGGCGCTGATCGTTACCTGCGGGCACGTGTTTCGGGAGTCGCAGGGCAAGGGAACCATCACCGTCGATCTGTTTGGCCCCGGGGCGCCACAAGGCCTGCCGGGGCAGGTGATCGGCTACGACTTGGAGCGCGACCTGGGCTTTGTGGCGATTCGTCCCGGGAAGGACGTTGCCTCGGCGCCGGTCGCGTCGACGAACGCCGTCACGAAAGTAGGCGATCCGGTGTCGAGCGTCGGCTGCAACGGCGGCGCCGATCCGACATTGATGAACAGCCAAGTGACGGCCATCGACAAATACCTCGGGCCGCCGAATATCCAGGCCGCAGGGCTGCCGGTGCAAGGCCGCTCGGGAGGCGGGTTGTTCAACGCCCGAGGCGAGTTGATTGGCGTCTGCAACGCCGCGGATCCCGAGGACAACGAGGGACTCTACGCGGCCATCGGCGCGATTCACGCGGAATTGGATCGCCTGAAGCTCAGCTCACTGGTCCGCCCCGCCGCGAATGCGGTGACGCCGGCCTCCTTCGCTCAAGCGGCTTCCACTTCCACTGCAGCCGAGCCACCCGCTCAAGCATGGGGCGATGTCGAAGCCGCGATGGCGAGCGCCGAGCACTCCGGGGCAGAAGTCATCTGCATCGTGCGATCATTGCGAGACCCACGTGCCAAGAGCGACGTGATCGTGCTCGACAAAGCCTCGCCGGAGTTTTTGGCGAAATTGGCCGCCGAACGCGGCGTCCAGCAGAACCGGCAGTTGACCGGATTGGAGCGCCGAACCGCAACCGTCACGTCGCGAAATGACTCCGCCTGGCGGCCTGCTAACGGCCGCAAAGTGCGGAAGATCGCGCTTGATCCGAAATCCGCCGAGTAGCGCGCATTTGACCTGAATGCCTAAGCCCGGCCGCCGTCACCATGTCGGCTGCCCGGGCTTTTTTCGTTCCTGTCGACCCATTCGAGCCAGCGAGTTGCATGGGTTGCACCGGCTACTAGAATGAGGAGGTTGGTAAGGCGGGCAGAATCTTCGGCCTTGAAGGCTGGTTCTCGGGCGCCCGTGGGCGTGGAAACAGAGGAGCACCGTGATGCGGCATCGAGGCGGAGTGGCGTTGTTGTTGTTGTTGTGTGGACTGTGGTGTGCGGCAGGCCAGACGGCGACGGCCGCGGGTCTGATCCTGAACGAATACAACGCCGTGGGCCCAAACGATCTGTTGGGGAATTCTCGCGCCGACACCTTCTTCGGGCGCATTGAGGGGAACGGCCGGGACTGGCTGGAATTCGTTGTCGTCGACGACCACCTCGACATTCGCGGCTGGGAACTGCGCTGGTATCAGGACGACGTTGATTCGAACGGCGATGTGATCTGGGACGCGACCCGCAGCACGCCCGGAGTGGACGGCCAGGGGCGGATTATTTTCTCGGACGACGACGATTGGTCGGACCTGCGTCGGGGGACCATTCTGACGATCACTGAGCAGGAACGCCTGACGGACGTGTTTGAAGTCGTCTCGCAAACCACGAAGAGCTACGACCTGCGGACGGATTTGAGCTTCGACCCGGAAAACGGCGACTGGCACATCCAAGTCAGTACCGAAGACGAAGCCGAGAATACGACGCCGCTATTATTCACGGAATCCAACATCACCGGCGACGTGGAAGGCAACTTTCCCGTCGGCAACGACAATTGGGAAATGACCATCGTCGACAGCGACGGCGAAGTGGTGTTTGGTCCCGTCGGCGAGGACATCAACGGCTGGGGCGGGGGCGGTCTTGGCGATACGGAAGTCGGCAAGCTTGAGTTTCCGCCTGCGCCGGCCACATTGGTCGATTGGGAGGCGCTCGACGTCAGCAACTTCCGCGACGGCAGCAGCAGCACCTTCGGTTCCGCCAACCTCGGTTCGGGCACGGCGACGCAGGATTTCTCGCCCTTACGGGCCATAGACAATCCGGTCCTCGGCGACACCAATGGCGACGGCCAGGTCAACATCACGGACCTGAACAATGTCCGAAACAACTTCAGCGGCGCCGGTTTAGGCGATACCGACGGCGACGATGACGTTGATGTCACCGATCTGAACAACGTCCGAAATAACTTCGGCGCCGGGACGACCGGCGCGACTTCGGTGCCCGAGCCCGGCACGATGCTCATGGCCGCGATCGGCCTGGCAGCGCTGTTTTTCCGTCGACGCTAGCCACCACGATTTTCTGATCATGCATCGGCTTTGGCGCGCTATAGCGATCGCTTGGGCCTCGCCTTATACCTTGGCGGGATTGGTGATCGGCGCGTTCGGGCTTTGCTTTGGCGCCCGCGCGCAGCGTCGCGGCTGCGTAATTGAATTCCATGGCGGCGGCGTGCAATGGTTCGTCCGTCATCTGCCGTTGGGGGAAGCGACGCTCGCCTTCACGCTAGGGCATACGGTGCTCGGCCAAACCGCCGCGGCGCTCGATATTGCCCGCGAGCACGAGCTGGTTCACGTCCGGCAATTCGAACGCTGGGGCCTCCTCATGGGACCGGCGTATTTGGGCTGGTCGCTGTTCTTGTGGTGTACCGGACGCCGGCCGTATCTCGACAATCCCTTCGAGCGGGAAGCCTACGAACACTCCGGCGACCTTTAGGATTGCGCAAGACCGGGCGTTGCTCGAGTGAAGGCGTGCCGAAAAAAGGTCGCCGACTTGCTTTACCCGCGCCGGCGGACGCCGTATCCTGACGGCAGGAGGACGCCCCATGCGACGCGGATTTACGATAATCGAATTGTTGATCGTAATCTTCCTGATCGGACTGCTGGTGGCGCTGGCCGCGCCGGCGGTGTTAAAGAGTCGTGACGCTTCGCGCCAGGCGACTTGCCTGAACCGGCAACGCGAAGTGATGCTCGCCGTGCAATCGTTCGAGCAGTCCAAAGCACGGTTTCCGGGCTGGCGCGAGCAACTCGGGGCGCCAGGCACCTGGAAAACCGTGAGCTGGCAGTTCGCGCTGCTGCCGTATCTCGAACGGCAAGACATCTACC
>JAWXBP010000133.1 GCA_034440135.1 Planctomycetia bacterium | reverse complement strand
TCGGTCACGAATCCGCGGAAGGGAACATGAGCACTACACTTTTCGACCGACCATCGGTAACCCGCCAAGCGCTGCACTCTTCGAGCGCCGTTTACATCTCGACGTTGATGAGGAATTCCACCCCGCCGGCGGTGCCTTGGACCAGTGCGCCGACTGGCTTCCAGGCGACGCGATGCAGGGCCAACACGCCGGGCACAACGCGCGTTGGCAACTCGGGAGGATAGACGTTAGAATGTGATTGCACGGAAATTCTCCTTTCGTGCTTCTGAGAACACGCCCCGTCCGCTCGCAACGGCTCGGGGTGCGCGCGGTTACTGGAAGAATTCCATGACACCCTCAGGGGTCCGCTTGCGACGCGGAGAAGGATCAACGACGGGCGACGTAGAACGGGAGCGCTCAAACGCTTCCAAGTCGCGGACGTCAATGAGATAGCGCGGGCGCTCGCCACGGCGGCTTACCGCGTCGATCGCCTTGAGTTCGCCGGAGCGAATCCAAGTCAGTACCTTCTCGGTACTGATGCCCCACAGTTTCGCCAGTTGCGGCGGGCTCAGCTTCGATCGCTCAACGATCGGCATTTGCGTCTTCATGTCCTGTCCGCTCCATATTGGGCCGACAGTCCACGAAAAAAGCGGCGCGGACGGCCAGCATTGATGTCCTTTCGGACAAAGTGCTGAGCCATCCGTGCCGCTTCAGCGTCACCTTCAGTACTCGTTCCCTGCCTGCAACGGCAAGATAATCAGGCGTTGCAGTACAAGGCTCGGGGTAGATTGTTCATGCCGGGCATCCTGCGCCGCTGTGTAATTAATACCAACTTGGGCTTCTATCGTCAACTATTTTTGTGTGTGTCCTACTTCGCCCGTTTCGTCGGCTTGCCAAACAACCACTCGCGAACGTGGTCCGTCACGGCGACTAGGCGTTTGTCGCTGATGCGCTCGCGATAGACGCCCGCCATAGACGCGTCAGCGTGGCCCATGATGTACGACGTGGCCACCGGGTCGCCTGCTTCGTCGCCAATCGTCTGGAACACGTGTCGCAACGAATAGAAACCCAACCCGCTGCGATGCAAACCGAGCTTGAGCAGGATCTTGCGGAACTCTGCTGACACGGGGTTGGTTGACGTCCCTTTGGCCCAACTCTGCCCGTACTTCGTGACGAACAGCAAGCCGGCGTCAACGTCGCGTTTATGTTTCGGGCGGCAGGCAATCACGTCTCGAATCGCGAGAATCGACTCAGGCCATAGGGGGGCGCGGCGTGGCACTGCCGTCTTCGGACGCGGGTAGCTCAACCAGCACCCAACTAAATCGACCGAGTGCATTGGCAACGTGCCGACGTCGGAGTTGCCGTAGCCCGCGTTCAGCGCGAGCAACATCATGGCGCGCAGTTGGGTGCCTGCTGCATCCAGGAGGAGCCGCAAGTCTGCCGGTTCAAACATCCTCGGTCCCTTGGAATGCCGCTCCTGACGCAGCACCTTGCGGCTAGGACGCTTGAACGCGGAACCGTATCTGATCGGCCTATCCAGCAAAGCGGCGTCGTAGGCGTACTTGAACAACACGCGCACGCGTTGAATCTCATTTCCGAGCGCCACAGGCCCTAGCGTTTTCGACAGCGACGCACGCAAATCTTCGAAGTCCGCCGGCATGACGTCGTCCAGCCTACGGTCCTTACCCATGGCTTGAATGACGCGATCACACACTCGGTGGTAATCGGCGAACGACCGGGCGCTCAGCTCCAGGGTGTCAACCAGGTGTTGCTTGGTGGTCAGGAACCGGTTGCAAAGGTCGCGGACGGTCGGCCCATCGAGCGTTTCCGGGGGGCGACGGCCTGCGAGCAGATAGTCCTTCTCCGCAAGCCATTTTGCCAGTGCCGCGCCCGGGTCTCGCCACGGTCCGAAGTAGCACAATTTGCCGCGAACCTTCTTAGCCCAACGGCCCGTCAGATGTGCAAATAGGGGGAAGTCCGCGTGCGGTTTGGCCGGCTTGCCGCCCGATAGATTGCTGGTATCTTTACGCATGTTCTGGCTGACTGGGGTGTGGCTGCAGGAGTCACAACGGGTGTCGCTAGCATGATAGCAGTGAACACCGGACAGGCAACAAACCCTTACAGCAGCAAGACTTGGCGGCGTAGCTCAGTTGGTTAGAGCAGCGGAATCATAATCCGCGTGTCGGGGGTTCGAATCCCTCCGCCGCTAACTGGATAAGCGGTAAGGAGTTGCAAACAGATTACCCAAAGTAGCGCAGCGGAACAGTCATCCGCTGCGCTCGGCCGGTCAAGGCAACCGACGTCGAGCATCTCAGTTCACCGGCCTCGGGCCATGCTCCACGCGGGATCGCCGGGTGCTAGTAACGCCCGACGGTCGGCTTTGATCGGCCGAGCGCGGCGTCCTTCACGCCTCGAAACTAGTTTCGAGGCCCGGCGAGTTTTAACTTTTCCGAAAGGGCGTGCCATGCGTGCAATGGTTCTCTTGGCCCTGATGTTCGCTGGCGACGGCGAGGTGGACTGGGTTCGCACCAAACCTGCGGAATGGCCGGAAAGCTATCGCGAGCGGACTGCCGCCTGGCGCAAGGAAGAGTTGCCGCGCCAACAGGCCCGGTTCAAAGAAAGCCAGACGAGACTGCGGCAGAACCGAGCGAATCAGAAAGCGCGCGAGCAGTTGGAGTACGCCAAGGCCGCCATGGCGGCAATCAAGAGCAAGTCCCGCCCCCTGGAGCCAATGATCTACGGCGCGGATCGATTTGGCCAAACTCACGAAATGACAAAGGGTTCAATCGGCCGCTTTATGCACAATCCGGAGACGACGACCTACCGCGTGGAGCAGATCCTTGGCGCGGAGGCCGCGCGCATTCAGGTAATCGAACATTGGAAGGTGTTTGTGGGCGGAGGCGGAGGCAGCGCGGGCACGTTCAATGCCGGCGCCGTCGGCGGATTGGGTGTACCCAGCGGCAGAATGGTGGCTGAAGATCGAAACGGGCCGCACTTCATTTTGTCCGGCATTGACACGGCCGGCTGGATCGACGGCCAGGAAGTCGTGCTCGATGACATCTACGAATGCACGGGCAACGAGACGTACGCGACGGTGATCGGTGGCTCGAACACGATCCTGTCCGTACGCCGCATCCCGAAAGATTCAAAGTAACTACAACCTTCGCAACTTTTCTGGAGCATGGCATGCCCGACGAAAAGGACATCCGGATGTTTATCGAAGTGAATCCCGCACCTCAGCCGCCCCCAGATCAGCAGATCACCGAATCCGATAAGCCGGACGGCGACTGGATCACTAAGGGCGCCGCCGGACCGAGCGAAGAGTAATTCAGATCAGCCCCTAACTCAAGCTGCGCCCATAGGATGAGGGCTTGCAAACTTGGCCGGCATTGAGACTAGCCCAAAAACTTCACGGAGGGTGGAATGACACAAACGACCAACAATGGCGGCAGGGAATCGTCCCCGCCGCCGGCGCAGAAATCGCAAGCACCGGCGCCACCGCCGTCGTCGCCACCTCCGCCACCCCAGTCGAAACCGGGGGGCGACTGGATCCAGAAGGGGGCGCCGCCACCGGATCTGAAGACCTAGCGATAAAGGATGGCGACTGCTGTCGCGATTGCGCCAATGAGAATGGCCAAACTGCTCGCGCGTACCCAAAGCACTTTGATCAATAGCACGCGTTTCGCCTGGACATAGCTGATGTGAAGATCGCCGGCAAGGATCAGCTTAAGTCGATCTGCGGGCCAGTCCCGGTGCATCGCTCCATAGTCGATCAGGCTGCGCGTCGTCATGGGAAGGCGAAACTTCTGCGGCCAGTGAATCATCAGTGCGGTCAGCATCGCGGCTAAGAGCGCACCAGCTGAGATTGCTAACCAAACACTCGTTTTCAGCTGCAGCCAGCCCACTACAGCGAAGAGCGCTGCGGCAAGTCCGCCGGCTACGGTGAAATGCGAGTTGGCTTTCGCATCAACCTCCTGGCACGCAGTGTTGATATCTTGCCATCGCGCGCTGGCGTGTTCGAGGAACACGTTGGCGTGTTCTGGTGGGCATCTATCAAGCGCTTGGTACCAAGCGGCGTCATCAGGCCTATCGGCGGTCATTGTCGCTTCACCCAGGTCTGCGCGGTTGGTCCGCCCCACATTCTATCCGGGACGCGTCGCGTGTCGGAGTGGAATCGCGCGGTTTGCAAATCGCTGATTAAGGGCCGAGATTGCATCGCCGGCACCTCGAATTATGCTGTGGCCTTTGGGGGTTGGGCGCGGGGTGGGCTTGTAGCGCTGCGCACAGGCTCCTGGTGCGCGATCGGGCGCGTGCGCGAAAAAATCTTTCCTACTCAGGCTTGCAAAGTCGGCCGCCGCGCGCATAATCCTGCCCTTGGTGAACGTAGTCGCGGATCGTTACTAGCGATCGGCGGCTGCACAGCCGGTTGAAAAATAACACGGTAAGTCTCATGACGCTGGCGCTGCACTCTTGCTGCGCCCAGTCGCTCACTTAACGAAGCATTTGGTCTTC
>JAWXBP010000132.1 GCA_034440135.1 Planctomycetia bacterium | reverse complement strand
CTCGCTACGAAAAACTGAAACAAACATTTCTGGCAATCATCCAACTGGCCCTCGGATTCATCCGCCTGAAACGGATTTAATCGTCAACAGAGCCTAGTGCGCGGCATTGGTAGCCTTGCTGAGTAAGGTGCTCGAACAAGTCTCGTTGCGCCGTCTCGTCCTGGCATTCGACCATGACTTGATACAAGTGCTCCAACCGCAATGGCGTGGCATCCTTGTCGGCAGTGCTTCTCGCCAAATTGCGCTGGACAGCTTCGGCTTGCAAACGAATATCATCCAGCAGTCGCGCGACGGCGGCTTCGTTCGTGCGAACGCGTTCATGCAACGTCGCGACGGACTGCGCGTCGGACTTCGCCATCGCGGCGAGCGGATCGAGCGTCGCCAGCAGTTGTTCCGCCTCCGCTTCGTCGACGTCGAGCACAAGTACCGGCACTTCGGCGTCGGGGCTTGTTTCCGCGCGGAGATGACCATCGATCAGTTGCAACTGGCCGTCCGGCAACTCGCGCGCGATGAGCGCGCTGGCGAAGCCGATCTCGCGCAAGACGGCTTCCAGGGCTTCGCGCTGTTCGGGCGGATGCGTGCGCCAGTTGAGCGGGTGCGGTTGCAACGCGCTTGCGCGCACGCGACGCAGTTCCTTAATTCGATCCCGCAATCCAGTCGATGCACCGGTCGGCGTCGCCGTTTTGTGCGCACCATCGATGCGTTGTCGGCGTGTGCTCGTGGCCCGTTTCTGTGAAGTCTTCTTCATCAGCGGTACACTCCTCTGGTTGGCGCGACGAGGGAGGATAACGGCCAGGAACGCCCGCCGTGGCGTTCCTGGCCGATCGGGAGAAGCTCAGCGCACGCGAACTGAAACGCGAGATCGCGCCGGCCGCGCGAACAATCGCACGCGCGGCGCAAGGCAAGCATCGCCGCGCGCTCGCGACAATACGCGCACTTGCAACGGCGCCGCGCTCACGGCGAATGCATCGACCTGCACCGCCAGCGAGGCGAACACCGCCGCCGGTGTCACGCTCACCGCCAACGGCGCATAGACGTCGCTGTCGACAAACACGCTCGTGGGCGCCACCGCGACGACCCCGTCGCATGCCCGCGCCGCCGACACGGCGCTGGTGAGCAATGCGAACAGCACGATCACACATCGCAACATAGCTCTGCTCCTTTCGAGAAGTACCGCAAAACAGAATTCACCACAGAGAACACGGAAGGGGGAAGTGATGAGTGCCGAGTGATGAGTGATGAGTTGAGAAACGCGGAACGCAATGATGATCGCTTTTCGGATCACTGAAAACTGAACACTGAAAACTTCACATTCCCCTTAATACCTCAAATCCCTCGGCGGTTCCGCCCACGCCTTGATCACTTCTAACTCCTTCGGAGTCAGCTTCTTTGCATCGCCGGGCGGCATGTGCGCTGCGCCATCGGCGTTGGGCGCCGTCGCTTCGAGGATTGCGCGACGCGGCAAAGGTGTGATCAGCTCGCCGGACAAGTCGAATATCGACAGCCCGGACTTGGGCGAGTCTCCCTGATGGCACTTCATGCAGTTGACCCGCAAGAGCTGTTCGGCGCTGGTCGGGAGCGCAGGCGGCGCTCCGGCGACGTCCAGCCTGATCGGAACCGTCACAGACGTTGCCGCCGCGCGATAGCTGTAGAGCAGCGCTGGCGGCGAAACGACGACGACGGTTGCCACCGGAATCGCAAAGACCGCCGCGGAGTCGATGACGACAGCCCGTGACTTGTGACGTACCTTCGCAGGCCGGCAGTCGCCGCCATTGGCGGCGTCATGCACGCAACAAGCAAGAAATGCGAGCGCGAGGCGATTCATGTCAATTTCCCAATTGCGAGTAACTACTTGGACAACGATGGTGGCTGATCTACGCAGCCGGGCGTTGACATGGCCGCCGTCGCGAAGGAAGCGATCCATTGTTCGCGCTGAACGGCGATGCCTTCGGCGAGCGCTAGCAACGCCGGATCGTTCGATTTGCGCGCCGCGGAAATGAACGCAGCCGACTCGACGCCCAATTCGCGAGCCGCCTGGTCCGTAGTGACCAGATCGTCGACGTATTCGGAGTAAAGACGTCCCAAGGCCGACGCGGTTGTACGCACCGACAAGCCGTGCGCCGCACGGGCGACTTGCACAGCGTAGTCCTCTCGATCGCGCCGCAACCATCGCTCCAGATCCGCGCCGTAAAAGTCCGCGAGTCGTTCCGCGTCGCGCGGTCGCGCCGTGAGCAAGTCGACGTCGCCGCCGAGCAATCGCTGTTGATCGTTCGCGAACGGACGCAAGCCGTCTTCCACATGGCAACGCACGCACGAAATCATCGGCGCGATAATGCCCACGCCGTGCGGGTCGGTCGTGTCTTTGGCAATCCGGTCTGGCACGCTGTCTTGCCGCTTGCCTCGGGCGTCGTAGAGGGCGAAGCGGTGCAGCCCGTTCGGGCCGGCGGCGATGTGTTCGCCGGCGTCGAACTGAAAACTGAACGGGTTCCGCAACGGATCGCGCTCCGCCGTCGACGACTCCACGTCGTACGTGTGCCATGCTCCACCAAGCGGCCCGGGTCTCCGGACGATGCGGCGCACCTGGTGAGTCACGCGCGAATGAATGAGGTTCGCTCCCGCGTCCGCACTCAGCTTGCCGATCGCCTTCGCATCAATGCCCAGGTCACGCAGAAAGGCGCCTTCCGTTTCCGCGATCCTGGCCAATCGGTAGTAGTGGCCGCCGTCGAGTGTCGTGCTGATCCGGGCAATTAAGAAATCTCCCCGCAACACAGCGCCCGCGCTGTCGGTCTCCGCTCGAAGCTGCGCAGCCAATTCCGCCGGCAACCATGGGCCGTCGATGAAAACTTCCTTCGCACCGCTTTGCTTGCCATGCTTCAGCGCAAGTCGTTGATGCCAGTAGGGATCTTCGCTCGCCAATCGTTCCCAATCGTCGCGTGCTTGTCCGTAGCGATCCCAACGCACGCGCCACAGCCGTTGTTCCGTTCCAGGCACTTCCTCCAAATCGACGATGACCGGCGATTGGCTCACTGTGTTCAACACAAACGACAAGACCGCGGCGGCTTCTCTACGACGCTCAGGCGGCATCGCGTAGAAGCTCGCATAGCGCACGACCGTTCGCTCGTGAACCGGTAGACGTTCCAAGTCGCCCAACGCCGCGCGCAGCTCATCGGCCGGACCGAGAGTGAGCAATGCGCAGGCGATCAAATAAGGCATGGTGGCAATGACGAAGGACGAAATTCGAATGACTGATGAAGCCCGAATGAATAAGCCCGAATGGTCTGGTGGAAGAACATCGACGTAGCCAACGTGCCGGAAGCACTTCCCGCTTGTCTCACGGCATTACTTTGCCGCCGGGAATGAAGACCCAAATGCCTGATGGCGCCGGTTTGTCGCCGGATGCCTCGCCCAAAGCGCTGTCCGGATTGATGAGTCCGAAGCCATAGTGCGGGTCTTTGCCAGCAGGGCCGGCGTCGGTGGCCGTGCGGAGCAAATGCTCGACCAGTTGCTGATGTGTTGCCACGGGCGTCGCGCCGCCGCCGTCTCGATGCTTCGCCAGCAATAGCGCCGCAATGCCACTCACAAACGGGGCCGCCATGCTCGTACCGGAGAGCTTGGCGTACGAACCATCGCGAAAGGTCGACAGTACGTCCTGGCCCGGGGCGCAGAGATCGACTTCGTCGCCGCGACTGCTGAACGAAGCGATGCGGCCATCGCGATCGACCGCGCCCACGGCGACCGTGTCTGGCCAGCGCGCCGGATCGTCGACGGAGTTCGGCCGCCCGGAGTTGCCCGCGGCGCAGATCACGAATTTGCCTTGTGCCGCCGCCCTGGCGACCGCATTGCGAAGGACCGCGTCGTCCTGGGGCGAGCCGAGACTGAGCGAGAGAATGTCCGCGCCCTGCGCACAGGCCCAATCGATGCCCGCCGCCACCTTATCACTGGAACCTGAACCGTCATCGCCCAGCACCTTCGCGATCAACAACCGGCATTCCGGCGCAACGCCGATCACGCCTTGATCGTTGCGCCGCGCACCAATCGTGCCGGCCACGTGCGTGCCGTGCCCAACGCGGTCCGCGATGCCCGAGCGACTCCCGGTAAAGTCCCGGGCGTCGTCAATCGCCGTGGCCAGGTCCGGGTGATCGGCGTCGATTCCGGTATCCAACACGGCCACTCGCACGCCTTGACCGCGCGTATTCTTCCAATGCGCCGGCACGTTGTAAGCGCTCAACCCCCAGTCGACGACTTCCGACAACGCATGCATCACCGCCTGCACGCGATAGGGCGGCAAGCGCACCGGAGCATTTTCGCGGATCATCGGGCGCCTCGCACAATCCGGAGCAGGCTGATCAGTTGCACTACGATCGGCAGCCAATCGGCCAGCGATTGCTGCGTGACGACGACCGGCCCGTCAACGCCCGCCACGTGACAGCGAATCGCGTCGTCGGAGCTGAACTCATGCCGCGCGCCAAGCACGAATTGCCAGACCGCCAGCGCAATGTTCAGGACGCCGTCATCGGTCAGAATCGGCCGCAGCCGATCGAGCCACGCGGCGTCGAGCCCCAGCAATTCGCCGAGCTTCAACACCAACTCCACGGCGCGCCGCAAACCCTCCGGAGAAGTCAACGGCGCATCGATGTCCTGCAAATCGGCAATGACCTGCAACAATTCACGCAGCCGACTCCAGGCTTCAAGCGGCCATCGCCGCACCAGCATCATGTCATTCATGGGTAGTTTGAAGTTTTCAGGGTTCAGTATTCAGTTTATTGGAACAAGCGTTCATCTCACGGCTCAGCGTTCCGAGTTCCGCCATTCACTACGCATCACTCCGCACTCCGCACTTATCACTTCCCCTCCCCTCTCCGTGCCTCCGTGGTGAATCCTCCGCAGTCCGCGCCGTCGCTTTCGCGAGCCGCTGCAACGCGCGAGCGATCGCCGCGCTGTCGCGATGTCGATACTCGCGCTCACACGCCAATTGGTCGCGCTGCGCCGCGGTCTCGCTCCGAAAATCCTGCCGCGCCGCGTTCATCTCTTCACGAAACGAGCGGAGCATTCCCGGCGTCGTTCGCGTAGCCGTGTACCAGGCGTACCAGCCCAAGACGGCGCTCGCCGTCAGGTTGCCTAGTTCCGGCGCCACGGCGTCCGCCAGATTCATGGCCATCAGCGTTGCGCCGAACCACGCGAATCCCCAACCCACCGTTGCCATGACCCTCGCCGCGCAAAAAGAAAACAGCCTGTCGATCGACCGCGAACCCATTGTGGGATCGCGCTCCATCGCCAGGCTGTTCAGTTCAGCGGGCAAGCACCCGCCGTCGTCCCATACCGTTGTGTTGTGCGTTTGGCACAGAGGTCGGTTCTACAACAACCGCTGGCCCAATTTCAATGGAAGCAGCAGGGAATTCAATCCGCCAACGATTCACCGATACCCTGTGGGAGGCGTCTCCGACGCCGATGGAGCGAACATTGAAGCGAGTACAGCTGGATTTGCTGCGTAAGTTTGCCGAATCATCGGCGTCGGAGACGCCTCCCACAGTCGATGGTGGCCCTCCCGCGTTCGCGCAGATCGACTACATTCAGGGTTACTAAACAGTGCATCGCACACTCGGAGAATACACCGCATGACCTTGCCGAAAGCCTCGTTGCGGGCAGTCGTGTTCGATCTGGACGGCCTGCTCTTCAATACCGAAGAGCTCTATCAGCGCGTCGGCACGGAGATGTTGCGACGGCGAGGGCATGAGTTCACGCAGTCGCTGCTCGACGCGATGATGGGCCGGCCCAGCCAGATCGCACTCCAAATCATGATCGATCGGCACGGCCTCGACGCCACCGTCGAAGAACTACTGCAGGAGACCGAGGAAACCTTCCCGCCGATTCTCGATACGTACCTGGCGCCCATGCCCGGCGCGGAACGGTTGCTCGATACACTCGATCAAGCCAGGTTGCCAAAGGCGATCGCCACGAGCAGCCGGCGGCGTTTCCTGGACAACATTCTCGCTCGTGCCGGCTGGCTGGAACGCTTCGACTTTTTTCTCACCAGCGAGGACGTGAACGAAGGCAAGCCCCACCCGGAGATCTATCAAAAGGCCGCGTCGCGCCACGCGATCCCCGCAGGCGAAATCCTGGTGCTGGAAGACAGCCACAACGGCTGCCGCGCCGCCGTGGCCGCCGGCATGTACACCGTAGCGGTCCCCGGCGACCACAGCCGCGCTCACGACTTCACCGGCACGCAATTCATCGCGCAGACCTTGGCGGATGAGCGCATTTATGCGGCGTTGGGGTTAGGATGAAGGGGATGAGCGTTCCAGAAGCAGAAAATCCGTACGCCGCGCCGCAATCGAGTGGCAAGACACCGCGACCGGCCCGAATGGGAACGCCACCGCCATATACCGGAGCGGCGAACCTCGCGATCTGGCTCTTTGTACTTCCAACATTTCTAGGCATGGTCGTCGCGGCCACATTTTCTGTCGCTCGATGGTGGTCCGAGGCGCCGTAATAAATCGCGCTCGGTCTCAGCGCGCTGTTCGCCTCCTCTTCAACGCCCTCTCTCCCTCGCTAGCGCGTCGGGTTGGTATCCCACATTTCTCCTCCTCCCCTCCGTGTCCTCCGTGCTCTCAGTGGTGAATAACCGCATAAGAAGCTGGTGAAAAACCGGCCCTAGCGCCGCTGTCGCAGGAAGCTATATTTCTCTTATGGAGAAAACCAAAGTCGCCATCGTCGGACTGGGCACCGTCGGTTCCGGCGTGGCCAAGTTGTTGTTGGATTACGGGGATCGCACTGCGCGCCACGCCGGGCGGACGCTCTGGCTGGAGGAGATCGTCGTCCGCGACGTCGCCAAGGCCCGGGCTTGCGAATTGCCTGACGGCATCCTGTCCAGCGATTTGACGCGGATCACGAGGAATCCGGAGATCAAGGCCGTCGCTCATCTCGTTGGCGGGCTGGAGCCGGCGCGGTCGATCATGCTGCAACTGCTAGAAAGCGGTAAGGACGTGGTGACCGCCAACAAGGCCCTGCTGGCTGAGCACGGGCCGGAGCTGTTCGATCGCGCCCGGGCGCTCGGGCGTTCGATCGCCTTCGAGGCCTCGGTCGCCGGCGGCATTCCGATCATCGCCAACATCAGCACCTGCCTGTCGGCGAATCAGATCACGTCGCTGCACGGCATCTTGAACGGCACCAGCAACTTCATCCTCACGCAGATGGAGGACCGCGGCTGGGACTATGCCACGGCGGTCGCGGAGGCGCAACGGCTCGGCTACGCCGAGGCCGATCCCGCGATGGATGTCGACGGTTCCGACGCCGCACAAAAACTGGCGATCCTGGCGCACCTGGCGTTCGGCGCGCGGGTGCATTGGCGCGAGATTCCGCGCCAAGGAATCGACACGCTCGACGCCGCCGATATGCGCTACGCGAAGGAACTCGGCTACCGCATCAAGTTGCTGGCCGTCGCCAAGCTGGAACGCGACGGGCTGGAAGTCCACGTCTCGCCGACGTTGGTCCGCATCGGCACGCCGCTGGCCGAAGTCCGCAGCGCCAACAACGCGATTCGCGTCGTCGGCGACGCCGTCGGGCAAGTCTTCTTCCATGGCCTCGGCGCAGGTCAGATGCCGACCGCGTCGGCCGTGGTGGCCGATCTGATCGACACGGTCGTCGGCCGCACTGCGATTAATTTCAAACTGCTGAATCTCTGGTCGCAACAGCCGCCGCGCGTGCATCCTCGCGACTACAGCCAAGTCACCGGCCGCTTTTATTTGCGGTTCGACGTGGAAGATCGCCCCGGCGTCATGGCCGACATCACCGGCGTCCTCGGCCGCCACGGCATCTCGATCGCCTCGGTGATCCAAAACGAACCTGGCAGCCAAGGCGAGGCCAGCGTAGTGCCGCTGGTGATCATGACACATATCACGACCGAAGGCGCCACCCGGGGCGCAATGGAAGAAATCAACCGCCTGCCGTGCGTCCGCTCCCGCAGCGTCCGCATGCGCGTGGATGATTGAGCGAGTTTAGATATAGAGCCGGAAGCGTCAGCGCCCGGAGCGCGCCGCGCTCGGCGAATCTTCCTCGCGAAAAGCCGAGACGCGCACCTCTCCATTCGATAGCGTCACCGTTACAGCGCCATCCAGCGCTGTGTGAAAGACCTTCGCCCCGCGCGCGGAATAGGCGCGCGTCACGGCTGGCGAGACATCGCGCCGGCTGCCACTGATCACCACAGTCTCCGGCGAGCACCACTCGATCAGCCCCAGCGGATCGCTGCCGCCGCTGCCGTGATGTGGCGCCATCAACACCTCGCAATCGAGCGGCAATCCATTCAACACGGCATTCAGGCCCGGCGGTTCCAGGTCGCCGGTCAATAGGATACGTCGTCCTTGAAACGTGATCGCCAGTACGATGCTGTTCGCGTTATCGCTCCCGTCGACCCCGGCGCCACCGGGATGCAACACCTCGATCCGCACGTCGCTGCCGGCGATCAAGTCATCGCCCGCATGGATGATTTGCCGCGGAATCTCGGACTCATGGAGCGCGCGATCGAGCGCTCGCACGGCGTCGGGATCGTTGTCCTTGAACATCCGCGACGAGATGTACGCCTGGCCGAACGAAAACCGCTCCATCAAGTGCGGCAACGCGCAGTAATGATCGACATCGGCGTGGGAAACCACCACGGCGTCGAGATGCGTGACGCCATGGAACCAGAGCGTCTCGGCGATCGTGCGCGCCGCGGCGCTGGGCAATCCCAATTGACCGGCGTCGTACAGCAGGCGTCGCCCGTCCGGCAGTTCTATCAACACGGCGCAACCGTGTCCCACGGAGAGGAAATGACATCGTAGCGACGGCGCATCATCCGGCGCCTGGAGCGCCGGCAGCAAGCCCACGATCACCCACGCGGATAAGAGCGCGGCGCGACGCCGCCAGGTGAAGATCGTCGGGAATAGGCCAATCGCCACGCAACCGACGTAGAATCCGGCGAGCCACCCATTGCTCGGGCCGGGGACGTAGGTGTGCCCGCCAGGTAAATGGTTCAAGCCATTGACGGCGAACTCTGTGAGCGCCAGGCTCTGGTCGCAAACCCAACCCATCGCGGCGCCGAGTGGCGGAAACCACGGGCCCACGACGAGCGTGACGAACCCGGACAAGAGCGCCACGGCCACCGGCGCCCAGACCAACGGATTCAGCGCCACGGCGACTGGCGATACCAAATGGAAACGCGCCATGATCAACGGCATGGTCACCAGCCACACGGCGAAGCTGATCGCGGTGATCCGCCACACCAATCGCGCCAGCCAACGCCACGCGCGAACGGGCCAAGGGCGCGTCGCCGCGATCAAGCGTTCCAGCGGATCGGTCGAGCTGTCGTCGATCCAATGCCGCGCCATGTGAATCAGCACCGCCACCGACAAAAAGGACAACTGTGCGCCGACGTCGAATAATTCCGACGGATTCCAAATTAGCACGCAGATCGCCGCGGCCCCGAGCGAATTGAAGCCCAACGGCCGCCGGCCCAAGTGCAGCGCGAGACAAACGATGGCCACCAACACCACCGACCGCAGCACCGGCGCATCGCCGCCGGTCACCATTCCATAGAGCGTGACGATGCCAACAATCAGCCCGAGCGCCAAACGCCGCGGCAGCAAACCAAGCCGCAACACGAAAAACAACGTCGCGGCCAGGATGCCGACATGGGTTCCCGAAATTGCCAGGTGATGAATCGTGCCGGTTTCCAGAAACGCGTCGGTCCGCGCGGTTTCCATCTGCTCGCGCGCATTGAGCAACAGCGCAGCGGCTAAACTCGCGCTGCGCGGAGACAAGTACCGTCCCAAATCCTGCTCGCCCAGCACGCGCACGCGTCCCAACCAGCGTCGCGGATTGTATCGGGAGGCCGGTTCAAGTCGCGTAATCGCCGCCGGATGTTCGGCGAAGACGACCGTGCGAATCCGATCCGCTCGCAGATAGTCCGCGTAGTTGAATCCGCCCGGGTTGAGCGGCGGCGACGGGATGGCAAACGCGCCGATGACGCGCAGTCGATCGCCTCCCTCGACATCCGTCACCACGCCGTCGACCGTCAGCAAAGCCCGCCCGGTCGCGTTACGCCAGGCGTCGCCGTCCCGAATGGCCGTTACCTCGATTTCCAACCGGCTCCTTTCGCCGCGCGGGATGGCGTTCATCGGATCGAACGGCGGCGCGGCGACGCGGCGTGGCGCCTCTCGGGCGACTCCCTCCAGGACAACGGGCGCGTATTCCTCGTTCGCAAAGGTGGAAATGTCGTCTGCGTCGAAATAGCGCCATCTCAAATGATGCCAGCCGGCGCCGACGCAGGTGACCGCCGCGAGCAAGTAAATACAGGCCGTACGGTGACGCGCCCGCCGCCAGGCGAGCCCCCAGTCGCCGATTGCCAACAGGCTGGCGACGCCCATCCAGGCAAAATCCAGCGCCGCCCAGCGATCGAGGGCGATTCCACACATCATCGCCGCGGCCACGACCACCAGCGGCTGATATCGCGGCGGGCGCGAAATTCTAAGCTCTTCCCCCGGCATATTTCACCTAACGAGACGCCCAGGCTATACTCAGTTCACCCATTCCGACGCTTACCCGCGCAGAAGACCGCCGCGCATTATCGCATCCTCGAAAGGCCGTCGCCATGTCGCGTTGCTTTCCATCGTTCCTGCTGGCGATTTTTCTGTTCGCGCCCCCATCGGCCAACGCTCGTGAGTGGTCCGACGTCACCGGCAAATACAAGACGGAAGCGGAACTCGTGGCCTTCAATCACGAAAAGGTCGTCCTGAAGCGCGCAGACAAGGACTTGCTCTCGCTGCCGCTGGACAAGCTGAGCCAGGCCGATCGCGATTACCTGGAGACGCTCTCCAAGGATGAAGCGAAGAACACGCCCGAACCGCAAACCTGGACCATGCGCGACGGCACGAAGGTCGTGGGGCGCATCGTCGGCTACGCTCGCAGGGACGTCACGATTCAACGCCGCCGCGCCCGGACCTATGTGAACGACCGCGTGTTCGCCAATCTGCCGGAGATCTATCGCAAGATGGTGCCGAAGATCGTGGCGGAATTCGAAAAAGTGAAGATTGAAAACGATCGCGACTTCGAATCCTGGGTCCTAAAGCAAAAAGGCGAAGCCCGCACCTTCAAATGTGAAGGGGTGATCCTGGAACTCGAAAGTGGCGACGAATACGGCGTGCCGTTTTTCTTCTTCTCCGGAGCCGACCTCGAAGTCCTCAAGCCCGGCTGGGACGCCTGGGCAGCCGAAAACGCCGACCCGGATCAACAGGAAGACGCGTCGTTCCACGTGCAGGCCTTGGCGGAAGCCTATCAGCGCGACCGCGAAGTGAATCAGCAAGTCGCGCAGATGCAACTGACGCTACAAGCGGTCGACGCCGGCGTGACCAGCCTGTGGGAAGTGATGCTCTACCCGCCGCGTGGCACGGCCTACGGCCCGCAATGCGTCGTCGTCGCCGGACGGAGCAGCCGCGACGCGACGGAGAACGCTTTGCGCCAGTATCCCGGCGCTCGAACTGGCGCGGTGCGGAGAGTGAGTAACTGAATTGTCTGAAGTTGTCAGAGTGCGTAGGGCGGGCCGCGCGAGGAACAGGCGCTTGATCTTCGTGCGACGTTGACAACATTGCCGCGCCGCAAGCCGAATACGTAAGGCCCACCTGGCATTGCACCGGCGGGCCTTGCGTGTTGAATCCACTACGCATTTGCAATGGCGAGGCTGCTCAAGAACAACGGCGTTGAATAGCTTGCGCGGCCCGCCCTACCATTCTCTCCGCGTCTCAGCGCCTCTTCGCTAAAATCGGATTGCACTACCGCCGGCAGATGATCGTGGCCGCACAGTCGGACGTAGCGTGATCTCGGGTATGCGCGTCGAGATGCGCGCGGAGGGCGTCGGCGAGGACCTGCGCCTTGCTCGACCAGGCGCTGCGCATGGCCCGGACGATTCCGCGCGGGCCGAACAATCGGCCGCGGTCGTCGAGTGCGTCGCGCACTCCGCTCGTGGTCAGGATTAGAGCCGCGCCGCGCGGCATGCGGAATTTCCGCTCGCGGGGCCGCAGGCGGCCGGACATGCCGAGGGGTTGCTCGATGTCGACCAATTCCTTCGCGCCCTTCTCGGTCGCCAGCAGCACGGCCGGGTCGCCGGCGACGCTCAGACACACTTCATCCTCGCCGGACAATCGCGCCGCCGCGACCGTGGCCACGGCATCGCCGGCGTCGCGTTGAAATAGCTGCGCGTTCGCGTGCCCCAAGACGATCGAAGGAGACTCGGTATGACGCCACAGCGCTTGCAACGAAGCGGCGAGCGCCGCCGTGCGCAGCGCGCCGGCCACGCGACGCCCATTGCATTCGCCCACGGCGCACCAGGCCCCCGTATCGCGCGGCGCATGCCAGGCATGAAACGCGGCCCCGATCGACGCCTCGTGGCGCGTCCAGCCGGCCAGGGACCAGTTTTCCAACTGCGGCGCGGGCCGCTGATCGCCCATCGCCGACGTGGCCGCTTCTTGTAGTTGATTTCGCAGACCCGCTAGCGACTGCGTCTCCGCGAGCAATACTTCGCGCTCCAATTCCGCGGCGATGCGCCCGGCGATCACGCGCGCCAACGAAAGTTGCCGCGGCCGAATGGGTCGCGGACGGCGGCCGAAAAACCACAGCGTCCCCAGCGGCATCGTCGAGGAAACGATCCGCACGCAGATCGCCGCGCCGCACGGTTCCGGCGCGCGCCAGGCCAGGGCCTGCGCCTCGGAATCGATCGCCAAGGCGACATCCGACAGCGCCTCCACGTCGGCCGCGGAAGATTCCAAAGACCTCGGGGGAGCCAGCAATCTGGAGCGCGGCACATTCCAGTAGGCGCGCAACTTCAATTGCATCGTATCGCCGTCGAGCAGATACGCCGCCGCGGAGCGAAATCCCAGAATCGCCGCGCTGTCTTTCAAGATGCTCGTCAATCGCGCCGCTAAATGTTCGCGTTCATCGCGATGCGTCGCCACGGGCACGCCGGCGGCCAATTCCGCTTCACGTCGGCGCAGCGCTTGAATCGTCTCGCGCAACTCGCCGGTCATTCCCTGAATTGCCACGCCAAGTTGATGCGCCCGTGCGCGATCCACGCGCGGAACGCCGGCGCGGTCGGCGTCGACCGACGCGGACAGTCGCACCCGTTGCGGCGGCTCGCCGCGGGAAAACCCGGGTAACACGTCGAAGTCGTCGACTAACTCAGTGCGCAATTCCCAGCCCGTGGCTGCAGTAAACGCCTGGTGAATCTGACGTAGCGCCGTCAAATCGCGCGGCTCAGTGAGCGTTTGGGCGCCGGTTTCCGCCGAGAACAGTTTGAGATGGTCAGTCATTGGGCTGTTGGAGGGGACTGCGGCGGGAATTCAGGCGCCCGATCGCCGGCAAGGCCAGCCGCGATTGCCGCAACCGCCTGTGCGGCAAGGTCGCCGCCGCCGTTACAGAAAGCCATCGGCGCGCAGGTTAACGGACATGAAACGGCTGCCCAATAGGCCGAATTTAACGCGCCACGCCGAAGTAACCGTCGCGAAAAAACTGATCTGGACGCGAAAAGGAATCTTGCTACCGTACCCCGCGCGAATGGGATGGATTGTCACCTTAGCTCCCTTCGCCGTCCGCTTGTCTTCCACATGGAGTCCAGTCGCGATGCGTGCTTTGGGGCTTTGCCTGTTGGGCGCACTGTGTCTGAACGCGTGGGGTTGCGCCAATCCGGCCCAGCCTCCCTCGCTCGATCCGTTCCTGGGAAAAACCACGGTGCCGCCCCCCGCCACGGGCTTGGCTGCGCCGCAGAGTTACTATCCGGAGTCCGGCGCGCCGGCCGCCGCGCCCCAATCACGCCTGCCGGGCAAGCGCACCGGCAGCTACACGCCGAGTGATGAAGCCGCAGAGGAAACGGAATCCTCCGGCGGGTGGCGGGCGAACTCCAGCAGTCGCGTGCGATTGGCCAGTGGCACTGTCGAAGACGAGGGCACGGCCGAGGCGGCGGACCATGAAGCCGAAGCACACGAATCAGAAAACGTGACGCAGGCCGACTACGAACAAGAAGTCGCGGAGCCGGAGCAAGAAGCACCGCCCCGCACCAATACACTCCGCCGCCGCCCCACGATCACCGCGCGAACCACTGGCGAAAACGAGGCGGAGGTCTCAGCCGCCACGGAATAACGCTTCGCCGCCCCGCTGCATTGCACCTTTGATCTTGCCGTTCATCATCGCGCCACACCCACCGACCTTGGTCGTTCCCCTGACCGAATGTTCTTTCGCGGGAGGCGCTCATGCGCTCTCGTGTCGGGCGATGGGTTTTCGGCGCACTCTGGCTGTCCGCGATCTGGCGGACGGCAGATGCTCAGCCTCCTGATGACATGCCCCGCGTGGCTCGACTCGTCGAGCGCTTAGGCGACGCCTCGTTCGCGGAACGCGAAATCGCGACAATGGAATTGGCGAGTCTCGGTCGCGACGCCCGCGCGCAGCTTCAGGCGGCGCTCGATTCGCCCGACGTCGAAGTCCGCATTCGCGCCCGCAAGCTCCTTGAGCTACTGGCGGTGGAGGACCTCTGGACAGGGTCGTTCTATACTCCAGAAATTGAAACGCGTCCGGCGCTCGAACACTTCGAAGCCATTGCCGCTCAGAGCGAGAATCGTCTGTTGCTCGGCGAACGCTATGCAGGCCTGCCAAACGGACTCGTAACTCTGAACGCTGAGCCTTTGCTCTTCTGGCCTGCCATGGACGCCGTCTGCGGGCAGATCGATTGTCGCTTCCGCGCGCACTACGAATTGCTATCGCCGGGCCTGGCGATTGTCTCAGGGCGGTGCGGACAGAATCCGTTGGCCTACGCCGGGCCGCTGCGTGCACAACTCACGTCGGCGCGTCGCCTGTTTCAAGAGGACATTGACTATTCGACCGCCGTAGCGGAACGCGAGCACGTCTTTCAGATTCAACTGGAAATGATCTGGGAAGACCGCTTTCAACTCGTCGCGCATCGCGCGCAACCGATTGTCGTGCGCGCAGTGACGGACAACGGGCAACAGGTCGCCTCAGAACAGCCCTCCGGCGGTGCATGGAATGTTGTGACGGCCGGCGCCCACTACACGAGCGCCACGTTGCGTTTGCATCCGCCGCCCGTGAACGCCACGCAACTCGCCGAATTAACCGTCGCCTGGGAATTGATCGCCGTGGGCGACCTGGCGGAGTTGGCATTCGACCCGCGCCAAGATCGCGACACGCATTTTCAAGATGACGCCGCCATCACGGTCAACAACTGCCGCCAGGAGCCAGGCGGTCGCGTGGAACTCGAATTGACGATCGCCCGCGACTTGCCGATCCCGGATCCGCAGGAAATGGTCTTTCAAGAGAATCGCTTTACACTGCTCGATGCGAACGGCGAGCGCTACCGGCGTCACGGGCAGAGTCACGCCCTCACGCCGGAGGGAGCCCAGTACAAGCTCACCTTCATCGCACCAGGTGCCAGCAGTGAACCGGCGCTCCTGCAAGTGAAGTACCCCCGCATTCGCTCGCGTCGTGCTTTGGAACTGGTGTTCCACGACGTACCCTTGCCGCATGCCCGGCCCGACTAATGGCATTGTTTCGGTCCTCGGCACATAGTCTCCTTTCGCTCCGCGAAAGGGCATTCCTTTCGCGGCGCGAAAGGAGACAATGACGGACATTGCGAGTCCATGGAGGGGATTGGATGCCGGAACTGCTGCGTGAATTGTTCGGTCTCGACAACGAAGTCGTCTTGGTCGCCGGCGGCGCCGGACGGATCGGCCGTGTGCTTGCCAGGCGCTCGCGCAGGCCGGCGCGAATGTAGCGATCCTGGATCTCGCCGACCAAACCGAACAACTCGCCGCCGACATCACTGTTTCGACCGGCCGCAATGCCCTCGCCCTGCGTTACGACCTGACCAGCGCCGACGAACTGGCGCGAGCGCGCGACGAATTGGAAGGACGGCTCGGCCCCGCGGCGGTGCTGATCAACTGCGCCCAGTTTCGCGGGCAAGGCTTCTACTCGTCCGCGCCACAGAATTACCCGCGCGAAGCCTGGGAACGCGTGCTGGAAACCAACCTGACCGCCGTGCATCTGGCCTGCCAGGTCTTCGGCGGACGGATGGCGGAGCGTGGCGCGGGGCGAATCGTCAACTTCAGTTCCACGTACGGCGTCGTTTCGGCCGATCCCCGCATCTATGGCGACTCCGGCGTGAATTCGCCGATCGCTTACGGCGTCTCCAAGGCGGGCGTGATCGGACTCACGCGCTACCTGGCTGTGCATTGGGCGCAACAAGGCGTGCGGGTGAACTGCCTCGTTCCCGGCGGCGTATATGATGGCCAGGACCCCGAGTTTGTAGCAAACTACGTGGCGCGCACGCCACTCGGTCGCATGGCAGCGGCCGAAGACTATCAAGGACCGGTGCTATTCCTGGCGTCGAGCGCGTCCAACTACATGACCGGCGCCGTCTTGACCGTCGACGGCGGCTGGACGGCCTGGTAGCGCTCATGTTGGTGTTTACAGCGCCCATGCTTGCTGCCAACAATACAATCTTGCTCAGCGACGACTACAGCAAGCAAATCGCTGACGAGGGCTAACATGCCAACAGCGACCATTTCACTCTACGAAGACTGGGCCGCGCGACGCGACCGGCTGTTGTTGCCGACGGTGCAGGCGAGCTTTCCGTCGGCGCTCCCGCACGTCAAGGTGCTGGAGTTCTTGTTGAGCCGTTATCGCGACGCCGACGTCGCACATCAGGCGGCGATGTTTCCGCTGCCCAGCGAGATCGTCTTCAACCAACGGGCGATCATCATCAATCATCACCTCGGCAGCCGTCGCGTAGCCGGCGTGAAAACGGCCGACGAGGCGGCCACACGCATGAGCTCAATTCTGTCCCGGATGCACGGGCCGGAATCGAACGATGACGACGGGCAGCCTTGGCCAGGGAATTCGACGCTCTGGACCCCGCGTTCGCGCCGCCCAATACATCGAACCGAGGACCGTTACCTGGCACTGGCGAGTGGTGAATACAACGAGCGCGCCGCGGCACTCGATCATTTCCGCCGCCTCGGCAAGTTGCAGGACACGAGTCTTTTGAGCGATTTGGCCGCGTTGCCCACCGACGATGATCGGTTTGCCAGCGAGCGGCGTTCAATACTCTCGGTCATGCGCGGGATTGGACTGCGAAGCCGAGAGTGAGCCATTTGCTTCCCAAACGCTCGCCGACTACATTCAGCGTGGTCCCACTGCCCGTTCACTCCCGCCTCGCGTCTCCCGCCTTGGAGTTGCCCGCCATGTTATCTCGCCTGGCCGTGTTAGCGTTCGTACTATTTGCCCTGGTTGCGACGCTCCAAGGCGCGGAGCCGGCCAGTGAATCGCTTCGCGTAGCCACGTTCGATGTCGACGCCACGCCGCCAGTCGGCAGCATGATGGCCTACGACCTGGCGAAGGAACCAGGCGAGCTCGGCCTCCGCGCTCGGGGCATTTTGCTCCTCGGCGCCGGCGAGCCGATTGTGCTGTGCGCGGTCGATTGGATCGGCATCGCGAACGAATCGCATGACGCCTTTCGCGCCGCGCTCGCGAAGGCCGCCGGGACTTCGCCGTCGCGCATCACCGTGCATGCGTTGCACCAACACGATGCGCCGGAAAGCGACTTCACCGCCGAACGATTGCTTAACGACGCCGGGCTTGATCCTCGGCAATACGCCGGGCACTGGCAACGCGAAGTGATCACGCGCCTGTCCGCGGCGGTACGTGAAGCGATTCCGCAGGCCAAGCCGGTCACGCATGTCGGCGTCGGCAAAGCGGACGTGAAGGAAGTAGCGTCCAATCGGCGCATCTTCGGCCCGGACGGCAAGGTCCGCGCCGTGCGTTACACGTCCTGCCAAGATCCCGACCTGCGCGCCGCGCCGGAAGGCACGATCGATCCGCAGGTCTCGCTCGTTAGCTTTTGGAACGGCGATCAACCGGTCGCCGTGCTGAGCTACTATGCTACGCATCCGCAGAGCTACTATCGCACCGGCGTCCCCAATCCGGATTTCCCCGGCCTGGCGCGCTTCCTGCGTCAATCGCATCTTCCCGAAGCGCTTCACGTGCATTTCACCGGCGCGGGCGGCAACATTGGCGCAGGCAAATACAACGACGGCGCGCCTGCGAATCGCCTGGTCCTGGCCGAGCGCTTGGCCGACGGCATGCGCCGCGCCTGGGAAACCACGGAACGCACTCCGCTCGCGCCGAGCGATGTCGCGTGGATCGTCGAGCCCGTCGCGCTGCCGCCCGCGGCACATCTCTCCATCGAGAAATTCCAGCAGCAACTGATCGATCGCGATCCCATGTTCGCCGCCAAGAACGAAGCCACGAAGCTGGCCTGGCTCCAACGCTGCGCGGCAGGTCACCAGATCGAGCTGAGTTGCTTGAAGCTCGGCAAAGCCAGAATCCTACACCTACCGGGTGAGCTGTTCGTGGAATACCAGTTGGCCGCCAAGGCCGCGCGCCCGGACCTCTTCGTGTCGATGGCCGCCTACGGCGACTACGCACCGTTCTACATCGGCACCGCGGTCGCCTATGAAGAAGGCGGCTACGAAACGCAACCCACGTCGTCGAATGTCGCCCCGGCCGCCGAACAAGTGCTACTAACGGCAATCAACAAACTGTTGAAGCAATAAAGCTTCGTCATGGAGCAGGACGTTCAGCCGCCGAGGTAATGAGCCCGGACGCGCTCATCGTTCGCCAGTTCCTTCGCCGGACCTTCGAGTTCCACGTGGCCGGTTTCCAGCACGTAGGCGCGGTGCGCTACCTTGAGCGCCAGATGCGCGTTCTGCTCGACGAGGAGAATCGTCAGCCCCTGTTCACGATTCAAGGCGGCGATCTTCTCGAAGATTTGCTCGACCAAGAGCGGCGCAATCCCCAGCGACGGCTCGTCGAGCAACAGCAAACTCGGCCGCGACATCAGCGCCCGGCCGATCGCCAGCATCTGCTGTTCACCGCCAGAAAGCGTGCCGCCGCGCTGATGCAGGCGCTCGCGCAGCCGCGGAAAGAGGCCGAACACCATCTCCCGATCCTGCCGAATGCCGTCCCGATCGCGGCGCGTGTACGCGCCCATGTCGAGGTTTTCCGAGACGGTCAAATTCGCGAAAATCTGCCGCCCTTCCGGCGAATGCCCGATGCCGCGCCGGACAATTTCATCCGCCGGGCATTTCTCGATCGATTCGCCACGAAAGCGGATGCTCCCAGCGCGCGGCCGCAGCAGCGCGGAGATCGTGCGTAACGTCGTCGTCTTGCCGGCGCCGTTTGCCCCGATCATCGTGACGATTTCGCCTTCCTCCACGCGCAAGCTCACGCCTTTGAGCGCGTGGATGTTCCCGTAATAGACGTCGAGGCGATCAATCTCCAGCATCGCCCCCTCCAAGATAAGCGCGAATCACGTCCGGATTGGCGCGAACTTCCGCCGGGGTGCCGCGGCAGATGATTTTTCCGTAATCCAGCACGGTCAATTGCTCGCACAGCCGCATTACGAACGGCATGTCGTGCTCGATTAACAGGATCGCCAACTTGAACTCGCCGCGAATGCGCGAGACCAGTTGAGCGAGTTGTTCCTTCTCCTGCGGGTTCATACCGGCCGCGGGTTCATCGAGCAACAACAGTTTCGGTTCCGTCGCCAGCGCGCGGGCAATTTCCAGCCGGCGTTGTTCGCCATACGGAAGGCTGCGCGCCAGGTGATTCTCACAGTCGGCCAGGTCGAGCAATTCCAGCAGCCGCCGCGACTTCTCCGCGATCTTAGCCTCCGCGTCACGGAAGCGTCCGGAACGCACAAGGGAATCGATCAACCCGTACTCGACGCGAAAGTGGCAAGCCAGGCGCACGTTGTCCAGCACCGTGAGATCGCCGAACAAGCGGATGTTTTGAAAGGTACGCGCGATGCCCGACGCGGTGATGCGATAGGGCCGTCGCCCGATGATGCTGGCATTCTCCAAGCGAATCGAGCCCGCTGTGGGACGATAGACGCCCGTGATCAGATTGAACACCGTCGTTTTGCCCGCGCCATTCGGGCCGATCAATCCCAGCAACTCGCCGGGCTGGATGGCGAGCGAGAAATCATCAACCGCGGTCAAGCCGCCGAATCGCATCGTCAGCGCATCACAGGCCAGCAGCGCGGAAGTCATGCGCCGGTCCTCGCCGTGCGCGCACGAAAGCCGAGGCGACCCGCCCAGCGTCGAAACCGTTCGGTCTGCCACAGTTCGCGCTTGCCGAAAATGCCCTGCGGCATCGAGATCATTACGATCACCAGCAACACGGCGAACATCGCCTGCCAGCGCTCGCGCGCGAGCAACTCGAACGACTTGGCCAGGGCTTCGAGCGGCGGCCAGCCAATCGCCGACGCGGCGCTCGTCGGGAGCCCGAACAAGCTCAACTTCAAGATTTGCTGTAATGAGTACAAAACTACCACGGCAATCGCCGTGCCCGACATCGAGCCGGTCCCGCCGAGAACCACCATCAGCAGAATCATGATCCCCGGCAGCATCGTGAACATCGGCGGCGCGATGTACAGCTCGAAATTCGCGTGCAGAGCGCCGGCCAAACCGGCCAGCATCGAGCCCAGCAAAAACACGAGCAACTTATAGCGCGTGACGTTCACGCCCAGTAGTTCCGCGGCAACTTCGTCCTCGCGAATCGCCAGGATCGCGCGGCCGTGACTGGAGTGAATCACGTTCCGGCAAATCCAGACCGTGACCAGCACGAAGAACCAGGTCACCGCGAGATAAAACCAATGGTACGGCGCCGTATCCTGCGGATCGAGCACTTGCGGCGGGATCCGCTGACCGCGGCTCGCGCCGAGCCAATCGAACTTGATCAGCAGATTGCGAATGATTTCCGCGAAGCCGAGCGTCGCTACGGCGAGATAATCTCCGCGCAATCGCAAACAAGGCACGCCGATAATCAGCCCGGCCAGCGTTGCGCAGATCGCGCCGACGATCAACGATAATGCGAACATCACCGGGCCCGGAAGTTCGAACGGCAGCTTGACCACGAGCGCCGCCGCGCCGTACGCGCCGACGGCCCAGAAGCCTTGATGGCCGAGACTGAACATCCCGGCGCAGCCGTTAATCAAGTTCAGCGACAGCGCAAGGATCAAGTACAGCCCGATCCACACCAGGTGAGGCGCCAGGAACTTGAAGCTGAGGATGTCGCTGAGCTCGTTCAGACCTTTTCTCCTTCGAACGTCCCCAGCAAGCCCGCCGGTTTGACCAGGAGAATCACGATCATAATCACGAACGCCGACGCGTCGCGATAATTGCTCATGCCGTAAGCGTCGAGCATCGTTTCGGTGAAGCCGAGCAACAGGCCGCCCAGGATCGCGCCGGGAATCGAACCGATGCCTCCCAGCACCGCGGCCACGAAGGCCTTGAGGCCCGGAATCACGCCGGTGAAGGGATCGACGTCGCCGTACCGCATGCCCCATAGCACGCCGCCGATGCCGGCCAGAAACGCGCCGACGAAAAACGTGAAGCTGATCACGCGATTGGTATTCACGCCCATCAACAACGCCGTCTCGCCATTGAACGAAACCGCCCGCATGGCCTTGCCGAGTTTTGTGTATTTCACCAACAGAAACAGCAAACTCCCGGAGACCGCCAACGTCGCCAACACGATCCACCGCTTGGTCGATTCGCTGAGCGGCGCGGATTGATACAGTCCGGCGTGTTGTTCCTTCATGTCGGACCAGCGCGCGGAATCGAGGGTTTCGCCTTCGAACATCACGTTGCGACGCCCGCGCTCCCCCTGCACAAACAAGTTCCCCGTGGCCACCGTTCCCGCCGGCAAGGCTTCCAACTCTTCCCAACTGAGAAACGTCTTGCGTTCCGGAAACGCCCGCGGCGTCGCGGTGAAGACCCAGGCAGTGCCGTTTTGCAGTGCGAGCGATAACCCCAGCGCCGTCAACAGCGCCGCGATGCGCGTCCCAGGTGTGCGCGTGCGACTCCAACGATCGGTCCAGCGCGGCAGAAACTTCAGACACGCCCAAACGCCGAGGGCCAACACCGCCAGTGTCGGCAACAAGCCGATATTCCGGCTCAACGGTCCCCACGCGGCGGCGATGAAGATGCCCAGAAATGCCGCGGCGAACAGCGCGGCGTAGCGACCTTCGCCGCGCAACGGCTTATAAACCATTTGCTCAGCCAGCACCGCGAACACCGCGGTTCCGAGCGCCGCGATCAACATTGCGGCCAACAATCCAAACCAGGGCCGCAGCGGTTCCGGCAACGGGACTTGTTCCAACGGCAGATAGCCCAGCGACAGGCAGCCGATCAATCCGCCGAGCATGAAGAATTCGCCGTGCGCGAAATTCACCAGCTTCAGCACGCCGTAAACCATCGTGTAGCCGAGCGCAATGAAGGCATACATGCACCCCAAGCTGAGTCCGTTAGCCGACTGATCGACGAAGTATGCGAAGTCCATGCGGTGGCGATCGAATCAGGGACTTTCGGCTGTAGCCGCGGTCTGTGACCGCGGAGATCGACGTCGAACCACGAGTTGTGGCACGGTCTCCCGACCGCGCCACGTTTTGGAGACCTTCGGTCGGGCGAGTGGCATGGTCGGGAGACCATGCCACAACGGGGCCGCAGTGTTGTCGAGTTGCTACGGCGAGTATTTCTTCTTGAACTTAAAACCGCTGGCCGTGACTTCCAGGATGACCAGGTCCTTCACCGGGTTGCGATTCTCATCCAATTTGATCGTTCCGGTCACGCCGTCGACATTGCTGGTGGCGTTGATCGCGTCCCGCAACTTGTCCTTGGTCAATTCCCCTTCAACGCGATCGATCGCGTCGGTCACCACCAGCGCCGCGTCGTAGCCCAGCCCGCTCATCGAACCCGGCGGCTTGCCGTATTTGTCCTGGTAGGCCTTGGTGAACTCCTGGATCTTCGGGTTCGGATCGTCCGGCGCGAAGTGCGTGGCGAAATACGTTCCGATTACGCCGGCGCCTCCCAGCTCCAATAACTCCGGGCTGTCCCAGCCGTCGCCGCCGAGCTTCGGAATGCCGTCCCAATGCCCGCGGGCTTGCTTGAGCATCAGCCCGACTTCACGATAGTAAGCGGGAATGAAGATCACATCCGGCTTGGCTTGTTCAACCTGCGTGATCAATGCGGAGAAGTCACTCGCCCGGGCTTCGAAGTTCGTCTCGCCGACGATCGTGCCGCCCAGCGAAGTGAAGGTCGTGCGAATCGAATCCGCTAGCCCCACGCTGTAGTCGGCCGATTTGTCGATCACCAGGAAACCCTTGGTCTTCTTCAACTCCTCGGCGGCGAAACGAGCGATCGCCGGGCCTTGAAACGAGTCGATGAAGCAGACGCGCGAGATGTAATCGCCGATCCGCGTGACTTCGACATTCGTCGAGCCCGGCGTGATCATCGGCGTCTTGTTGTTTTGCGCCTGCGTTGCGCCGGCGATGGTATTCGTCGAGGCCACCGCGCCGATGATCGCGGTCACCTTGTCGGCGTCGATCAATTGCCGCACCGCGCTGGCCGTCTCCGTGGCGCCGCTGTTGTTGTCGGCATACACGACTTCGATCGGCCGCTCGCGCCCGGCGTTGAGCTTCTCCAACGCCATGTCGATGCCGTTACGGGTTTCTTCGCCGTAAGTGGCCGTGCCGCCGGAGAGTTCCAGCACCGCACCAATGCGGATCGGCCCAGTAGAGCCACCACCAGCGCCACCACCACTGCCGTTCCCCTTGCCACCTCCGCCACCTCCGCAGCCGATGACGAGTGCCGTCAAAAACACGCCGCTCGCGGCGACAAACGATCGTTTCATTCCGATTCACTCCTTCGCGGTCCAGGCACGGCAAGTGCCGAATACTCAACAAGTTAGCGTTGCCAACCAGGGGTGTCAATTCGCCGCGGGAAGTGCCATCGAAGCTACATTCGTCGCTTATCCACGCCGGTAGGACCAAAGTCCGTTCATCGCCTATAATCCGACGTCTTCGCGCCCCCACTCACGGATGAAACCATCATGAGCACTCCTTCCGGCAATCCGGCCGATCCCCGTTGGACCAGCATGCGGCGGCTCTCCCCGCGGCGCAAGACCACGGCCGCCCACGATGCCCCCAGCCTGGCCCGCGAACAGTTGGTCCACTTCGGCCTCGACGCCGACGACGATTTCGGCCGTTCCCTGCTGCGCATCGTGGAGCGGCTCTACGAAACGCAGGTCGACCTCGACCAGATCTGGCGGGAAAGCCTGGAATCGATCCAGGCGCTCGACCGCGCCGACCGGATCGCTCGGTTCAATGCCAAGAAATTCCTCTCCTTTCAGTTCGCCAAGCTCCTCGATACCTGGCAGAACCCCGCCAGGGCGTCGTACCAAAGCCTGAACTATCGTCCGGCGACCCTCTGCGCAAAGGGCCCCTACGCGGTCTTCGACAACGTCACGGCGATCTTTGCCGCCAACCCGGTGATCGCCCGCACGGCGACGTACATCTACGCCTGCGCCGAATGGATCGAAGACGCCTTCCAGGGCAAAGAGTTGCTGCTGGAAATCTATTCCCGGCTGCTCAACCCCACGTCGATCGCGCTGGCGAATTACATCGTCGACCTGGAGGCGGGAAAATATTCCGGCGACTACCTGGCCTGGAATTTCAGCTCCGGCATGGCCGCCATCGACGGCGTGCTGGCCCATGCCTTGGGGCGCGACGACGTGCTGATCACTAGCCGCAATATCTACGGCGGCGCGCATCAATTGATCCACGATTGGTACGCCAAGCCGTCCAACCTGGGTATCGCCGTCGAATCCTTCGACGGCTACGGCGTCGACAATTTCCTCGCCTGCTACGAGCGAACGATCGAAAAACACGCCGATCGCCTCGCCGCCGGGCGCAAGGTCTACGTCTACTTGGAATCTCCCTGCAACCCGCATGGGTACGTGCTGGACCTGCCCGGCATCTGCCGCGCCGCGCACGAGCGCGGCTTGCGCGTGCTGCTCGACGCGACGGTCGGCACGCCGTTCCTGACGCGGCCGCTGCAACGCGAAGAACCGGCCGAGCGCCCGGACTTTGTGATTCACAGCTATACGAAAGACCTCTCCGGCACGGGCTCAGTGATCGCCGGCGTGGTGATCGGTCGCAATCGCGATATGTTCATTCCCAAAGGGGAGACGTTCGACGGCGCTCGCTGGGACGAGACGATGTTCTGGAACGTCTACTACGTCAAAGGCGCGTTCCTCAACGCCGACGCCGCCTTCGAAGTCATGCAGGGCATCCGCACCCTGGAAGTGCGGATGCTGGCCAAATGCATCAACACGGAAATTCTCTCACGCTTCCTCGACGCCCATTCCGAGGTGCAGGTCCACTGCAACGCCCTCGCCAAGGACGAGAACTCGTCACTGCGGGAACGCTTGAGTTTTCTTGGCTTGCCGGCGCCGCTGTTTACGATCGATATGCGCAGCGTGCCCTTCGAAGCCTTTCAACGCTTCTTCGACGCGTTGGCGCCGACGTTCGATCACATGATCAGCCTCGGGCAGGCCAACACCATCGTCAGTTGCCCCGCGTTCACGACGCATTCGGAGCTCAGCCGCGAGGCCCTGGAGCAAGCCGGCATTCAACCGACGACAATTCGTTTCGCGGTCGGCGACGAAGACCCGCGCGATCTGCTAGCCCATTTGATCGCCGCCGCGAAATTGACGATCGACCCCTCGCTCCCGGGATTCTCCGCGAAGTTTCCGTCAGGCGCGGCCGTCGATCGACTCATCCAGAGTTGCTATCTCGAAGCGCATCGCAAGTACATCGAGACCCGTCGGCCGTTCGCGGAAATGCAGGGCTAGCGCGAACGACGTCGGTTGCCGCTAAGCCCAGGGAAGACCCTCGAAAACCGTAGCTATAGCCATCGTCATCGGTGGTCTTCCCTGGGCTTTTAAACGCACAGCCTGCGCCTCACAACATATAAAACACAAACGCCCCGTAGACCGCTAACAGCACGAGGCCGCGCAGCCGCCTTGGGATCCAATTCCCAGGCCAGACCAAGAGCGTCAGCGCCATCGCGGCGACGACCGCGATCGTCAACGCCTGAAACGGCAACCGCGACGGCGCGATGATCGCCGCCAGTCCGGCCAGAAACCACGCGTTCAATAAGCTATTGTCCACGAGCGCGCTCGTGGAGACGTTCTCCCCGCCGCGATACTGCGTGGCGATCGCGTGCGTCAATTCCGGCACCGTGGTGCAAAGCGGGGCCAGCGTCGCTCCAAGGATGAAACAATCCAGCTTGAAGTGAATTGCCAGCCCTTCGATGCCATGCACAATCAATCGCCCCGCCGTAATCAACAACAACAGCCCGACGAACGAAAAACTGATCGCCAACCATCCGCGCCGTTCGGCGACCGGCTCGTCAAGCCGCTCCGGATTCGGGACGTTGCGCGCCGCCAGCGTATTCATTACCAACCAGGCCGCGAACAACGCGCACAGGATGCTCCCCTCCACGCGCGAGACCATGCCGTTCTGCGCGAAGGTCAGCAAGCCCAGCGGCGCGACGGCCGCCAAAACGACATGTCGTCGCGAGGCATCGCTGTGCTGCGCCGGCTCGGCGGTCAACCAGGCCACGGCCAGCACCAGCCCCAGATTGACGATGCTCGTCCCCAGTGCCGCTCCAATCGCCAGGTCTGGTCGATCGATCCGCGCCGCCTGAATGACGACCAGTATCTCCGCGGCCGCCGTGGCGAACACCGCCACGGTCGCCCGAGTGATCGCCGGCGAGAGCCCCAGCCAGCGGGCCAGCCCCAGCGTTCCGCGCAGCAGCAACTCGCCGCCGGCGCCGGCGCAGAGCATGCCCAAGGAGAGTGCGACATAGTCGTTCATCGTGAATCGCCGGCATTGTAACGTGTGCCACAATCGCCCG